>DASQLE010000407.1:0-5739 GCA_035630175.1 Beijerinckiaceae bacterium | reverse complement strand
GCCTCGGCCATATCTACATGTCGGCGGGCGACAAGACGCGCGCGCTTGAAGCCTACCGCAAGGCGTTGACCCTGCATCCGCATATCGAGAGCGTGCGCCCCTTGGTCGACAAGCTGGCGCCGGAGATCGACGGCAGCGATATCTGACGCGGCAATCCCTCCGCCCTGGCGGTGAGGGCGGGCGCAGGCCGAGCCGGGTGGGGGGCGAAAAGTCAACGCCCAACCATCGTTGCTGATCGCCGACGTTGATACGGCGCACCTTTCGTGACCCGCTCACCGAGCGGGACGCCCCCACCCCTGCCCCTCCCCGCAAAGAGGAGGGGAAAGGCGGAGTCGCTCAGGCTCTCGCGACGTGCTCCTGGGCGACAAAGGCGATGCGCACCATGTTGGTGGCGCCGGGCGTGCCGAAGGGAACGCCGGCCACCACGATGATGCGGTCGTTGATATGGGCGAAGCCCTCGCGCACGGCGAATTTCGCGGCCCGGAAGGCCATGTCGTCGAGGTCGCTGGCGTCCTTGGTGACGACCGGGTGCACGCCCCAGACCAGCGCCAGCCGGCGGGCGGTGTCGCGCTTCGGCGTCAGGGCCAGCAGCGTGGCGTTGGACCGCTCGCGGGCGATGCGGAAGGCGGTGGCGCCGGAGTACGTCCAGGCGGTGATCGTCTTGAGGTTGAGCGTGTCGGTGATCTGGTGGGCGGCGGCCGCGATGGCGTCGGAGCCGGTCGCCTCGGGCGCATTGCGTTGCGCGGTGATGATCGACCAGTAGATGTCGTCCTGCTCGACCTCCTCGGTGATGCGGTTCATGGTGGCGACCGCCTCGACCGGATACTGGCCCGAGGCGCTCTCGGCGGACAGCATGATGGCGTCGGCGCCCTCGTAGACGGCGGTCGCCACGTCCGACACCTCGGCGCGGGTCGGTACCGGCGATGAGATCATCGATTCCAGCATCTGCGTCGCAACCACCACCGGCTTGCCGAGGCGGCGGCACCCGCGCGTGATGCGCTTCTGCGCGCCCGGCACCTTCTCCAACGGCATCTCGACGCCGAGATCGCCGCGCGCCACCATGACGGCGTCGGAGGCTTCCATGATCTCCTCGAGGCGGGCGAGCGCCTGCGGCTTCTCGAGCTTTGTCATGAGGAGCGCGCGCCCGCGCGTCATCTTGCGCGCCTCGGCGAGGTCCTCGGGCCGCTGGACGAAAGACAGTGCGACCCAATCGACGCCGACATCGAGGGCCGCCTCCAGGTCGGAGCGGTCCTTCTCGGTCATGGCCGTGACCGGGATCGTCGTATCCGGCAGGTTGAAGCCCTTGCGGTTCGAGATCTTGCCGCCGACCTCGACCTCCGTCGTGACCCGGCCGGGCTGCACGTCCGTCACCTTGAGGCGGAGCTTGCCGTCGTCGATGAGGACCGCGTCGCCCGTCCCAAGCGCGCCCATCACCTCCGGGTGCGGCAGATGCACCCGCTTGGCGTCGCCCGGCGCCTTATCGGCGTCGAAGGTGAAGGCCTCGCCCTTGATCAGCATGGCGCCATCGCCCCCGAAAGCGCCGACCCTGAGCTTCGGCCCCTGCAGGTCGACGAGGATGCCGATGGGGCGACCGTAGCGCCGCTCCAGCTCGCGGATGGCGGTCACGCGCTCGCGCAGGCTGTCGCGCGTGGCGTGGCTCATATTGATGCGGAAGACGTCGACGCCGGCCTCGAACAGGCGCGCCATCATCTCGGGGGAATCCGAGGCGGGGCCGAGGGTGGCGATGATCTTGGTGCGTCGTAAACGAGCCCGTCTCATTGGATGGAAGCCCCCGCCCGGTTCGGATCCATGAGCTGGATGGTCCAGCTCTTCTGCTCGCCCGTGTCGACCTCAAAGAAGCCGCTGCGGTCGAAGCCGCGCGCGAAGCAATCCTCGACCCCTCGGATCGTGAATTCGCGGTCGCGCGTGCACATGAAGGACCGTCCGCTCCATTCACCGCCGCGGTCGTAATCGACCGCATAGATGTAGAAGTAGCGGGCCGCAAGCTGGCCCTTGAGCAGCGTCTCGCAGCCGCGCGCGTTCAGGTTCCACCAGCCCTCGGTGACCCAGCCCTGCGGGTCGCGGTAGCCGACCGCGATGCCGACGCGGCTCGTCGTCATGTTGCACAGGCGCAGATCCGCGCGGGCGGGCGTGACGAACGCAAGAACCCCGACCGAAAAAGCGAGCGCGATGGCGCCGGTCCGCCTGTCCCGCTTGCGGGAGAGGCATTCAGCCCACGAGGATGATGCGGCAATCATTGACGTTGGTTCGGGTCGGTCCGGGGGAGACGAGATCGCCCAATCGCTCGAAGAAATTTGTCGAATCGTTGTCGAGAAGCGAGGCCGGCGCATCAAGACCGAGGCGCTCGGCACGCGCAAGGGTGGTCTCGTCGAGCAGCGCGCCGGCCGGGTCGGCGGCGGAGCCGCCGCCGCCGTCGGTGCCGTCCGTATCGGCGGCGAGAGCGGCGATGCCCGCGGCGCCCTCAAGGGCGATCGCTAAAGCGAGGGCGTATTCCTGGTTGGGGCCGCCGCGGCCGCGGCCGCGAATCGTCACCGTGAGCTCTCCCCCCGACAGGACGGCGGCGCGCCGGCCCGACGCCGCGAGGTCGCGGGCGAGCCGGGCATGCACTTCTGCGACCTCGCGCGCCTCGCCCTCGAGATCGGCGCCGAGCACGACCGGCTCATAGCCGGCCTCCGCAGCAAGCTTGGCCGCAGCCTCTATCGCCTCGGTGGGGCGGGCGATGATGTGGAATGCGGTGCGCTCGAACAGCGGATCGCCCGGCTTCGGCGTCTCCATGCCGGGATCGTCGAGGAGGGCGCGCGCGGCGTCGGGGAGGGCGATGCCGCGCCGGGCGATGACGGCTCGCGCATCGGCGAGGGTCGAGGGGTCGGGCACGGTCGGGCCGGAGGCGATGACGGCCGGGTCGTCATGCGGCACGTCGGAGATGGCGAGGGTGAGGACGCGCGCGGGCGCCGCGGCGCGCGCCAGCCGACCTCCCTTGATGCGGGACAGATGCTTGCGCACGGTGTTGATCTCGCCGATCGCGGCGCCCGAGCGCAAGAGGGCGCGGGTGATGCCCTGCTTCTCGGAGAGGCTGAGCCGCCCGGCCGGCGCGATCCAATTGGCGGAGCCGCCGCCGGACAGAAGCACGAGCACGAGGTCGTCCGCGCCCGCGCCGTCGGCGAGGGCGAGCGTCTGCAAGGTGGCGGCGATGCCGGCTTCGTCCGGCACCGGATGGCCGGCTTCGACGACGGGGATGAGATCGGTCGCCGCGCCGTAGCCGTGCCGCGCGACGGCGAGGCCCTTGAGCGTCGTCGCGGTGGCGCCGCGCTCGCGATAAAACGCATCGGCGACGGCCGCCATGCTGCCCGCCGCCTTGCCGGCCGCGAGCACGATCAGCCGCCCGGATGCGGGGGGTGGCGGCAGGTGCGGGACGAGGCACTGTTGCGGATGGGCGGCCGCCACCGCCGCGTCGAATAGGCGCGAAAGGGTCGTGCGCCGGCGCGCGGTGTCGGCGTCGCTCATCACGGGGCGCTCCGTGCGCGCGGCCGCGCCAACCAGATGCCGGCCAGGATCAGCGCCCCGCCGAGGACCTGGACCGTCGTCAGCCTCTCGCCCAGGATGATCCAGCCAAAGGCGGCTGCGGCGACCGCCTCGAGAAAGATGACGAGCGACGAGAACACCGCCGGCAGCCTGCCGAGGGCGATCGACAGGAGACCCTGGCCGCCCGCATGGCTGATCCACGCCATGGCGATCAGCGCCGCGACCCCCTCGCGCGTGCGCGGCAGGATGCGGTCGTCGAGGAGGAGCGCGACGACGAACAGGATGGCGGCCGTGATCAGGGTCAGCTCGAACGTCACCCGCGCCGCGCCGCCGCCCTCGCGCGCCCGCTCCACCGCCAGGAAGTAGATCGCGAAGAAGACGGCCGTCGCCACGCCGTAGACGTCGCCCACGATGCGCGCCGGGTCGACGCCGAGGCTCTGGCCGATGAGCGACACGCCGCCGAGACAGCAAAGCGCGAGGCCTGCGAGCGTGCCGCGCGATACGCGCCGGCGCAGGAGAAGCCAGGCGATGAGCACCACGAAGACGGGCGCCGTGGTGGCGAAGAAGGTGGCGTTGGCAACCGTGGTGTTGATGATCGACAGATGCCAGAAGAAAAGATCGCCGGCGAAGGCGGCGCCGGCCAGCACGGTGGCGCGGCTGAACGAAGGCCGCGCGGCCACGCCGGCCTTCCCGTCCTCCAGCCGCAGCCAGGCGTAGAGCACCGGCAGGGCGAGGGCGACGCGCCAGAAGGCGCTGGAGAAGGGTCCGACATCGGCGGCCGCGAAGCGCACGAAGATCGGCGAGATCCCCATGGCGACCGCCGCCACGCACAAAGCCGCGAAGGCGCTGGCGAAGCCGGTGTCGAGGCGCGCTGTCGTATCGGTTGAGGACATACGGGAGAGGCGGGTTCGCGAGTGGGGCTCGACCCCCCTATGCCAAGTCGACGGCGGCGTCACCCTTCTTCCCGGGGCTTTGCCGGTCCATATGGGGGAGCGGGCGCATCGAGGAGACACGGATGAGCATCGACCCCAAGACCCAAATCGAGCTCGAGGCGGCTGCCTTCCGGCGCCTGACTGAGCACCTGCGGGTGCGGACGGACGTGCAGAACATCGACCTGATGAATCTGGCCGGCTTCTGCCGCAACTGCCTGTCCAACTGGCTGAAGGATGCCGCCGACGCGCACGGCGTGCCGCTCTCGAAGGAGGACAGCCGCCGGCAGGTCTACGGCATGTCCTACGAGGAGTGGAAGGCGAAGCACCAGAACGAGGCGAGTGCCACGCAACAGGCCTCGTTCGAGAAGAACAAGGCGCATTAGATCAGGACGCGTTCGCCCCATCGGCGACACGCATGACCGTGATCAATTCGCATCGCCCTCGGTGCTTTGTCTGTCCCCGGAGTTAACACCGCCGCGTCACGGCTCATCGCCGTCTTGACGCGGCGGGTTGGGACGGGCACCCCCGGCACCGTAAGACGAATCGAGGGGCAGAGTTCATGCTGGACAAGAATCCGATCGCCACCGAATCGGTCGCGGCCGACCAGCTCAAGGCGTTCATCGAGCGCATCGAGCGCTTGGAAGAGGAGAAGGCGGGCATCGCCGGCGATATCCGCGAGATCTACGCCGAGGCCAAGGGCAATGGCTTCGATACGAAGGCGATGCGCAAGATCCTCACCTTGCGCAAGAAGGATTTCTCCGAGCGCCAGGAGGAAGAGGCGATCCTTGAGCTTTACATGCAGGCGCTCGGCATGGCCGGTTAGAGCCGGCTTGATCATCCCTGCGAACCGATCGCGCCGGCGAGCCGGATGAAGCTGAACGTGATCTAGAAAAAGGGGGCCGGATGGCCCCCTTGGAAGCATCGGGCGCGAGGGTCTAACGACCGGAGCCGCTGGAGCCGCCGCCGGAACCGCTGCTGCCGCTGCTGCCGCTTCCGCTGCCGCTGCTGCCGCTGCCGCCTCCGCTGCCATCGCCACCGGATCCGCTGCCGCTGCCGCCGCTGCTGCCGCTTCCGCCACCGGATCCGCAGCCGCTGGAGCCGCTGCCGGATCCACTGCCGCCGCTGCCTGATCCGCCGCCGCTTGAGCCGCTGCCGGAACCGCTGCCGCCGCCACCGGATCCGCTGCCGCCCGACCGTAGCTCTTGCCATGCTCGGCTCGGCCATAGCTCTTGCCATGCTCGGCCTTGCCGTAGCCCTGGTGCTC
>DASQLE010000406.1:0-4158 GCA_035630175.1 Beijerinckiaceae bacterium | reverse complement strand
TTATCTGGCGCTGGTCTGGGGCGTGCCCGAGCCGCGCCGCGGCCGAGTCTCGACCGATCTCGGCCGCAGCCCGCAGAACCGCGAGAAGATGGCGGTCCTGGCAGCCGGCCGCGGCCGCGCGGCGATCACGCATTACGCCGTCGAGGAGGTCTTCGCGGCAAATGCGACAACAGCTGGAGCGGCACCGCTGGCGAGCCTCGTCCGCTGCAGCCTCGAGACCGGCCGGACGCATCAGATCCGGGTGCACATGGCCCATCTCGGCCACCCGCTCCTCGGCGACGCGACCTACGGGGCCGGGTTCAAGACCAAGGCCAACCGGCTGCCGGCGCCCGCGCAGGAAGCGCTCGCCGACCTCGGCCGGCAGGCGCTGCATGCGGCGGTGCTCGGCTTCGCGCATCCCTCGACCGGCGAGCCGCTGCGCTTCGAGAGCGCGCTGCCGCCCGACCTGGCACGGCTGATGCAAAGCCTTCGCGGGCCCGATGAGAGGTCAGGATCGACTTGAGCTATCCGTTACGTATGATTCCGGGGCCGCCCACGGGTCCGGCCTTTGGCCGGGCCGATGGCAGGCTCCGCGGACCCCGGAATGGACCGGGGCATCCCGTCGTGGGTTCCAGGTTCGTGCTAAGGCAAGCCGCGGAATGATGAGGCGCGGCAAGGCTCCGCCGTGCGCGTCAATCCGCCGCGCGGGTCAGGCTTGTGCGCCGGCGCACACCAAACGGCTCGCCGCGCGTTGATACTCAATGCCGAGCGCCTTCCCGGCCTTCGATCGGCCACGCTTGGATTCCATATGGGTTTGCCAAGCGCCGGGGCAAGGGGCGCATGGCCTGCCGCGGCGGCGGGCCAGAGCATGATCCCGAAAAGTGGCAATCACTTTTCGGGAGGTCATCATGCTCCTCTCATGAAGCCGATCACGTCCAGGCGTTCGATCGATCCAATCGAGACGCATCGTGATCTTAGGAGACTTAGAATGGCAACTGGCTCGCTTCCCGTTCTCGCCAACGAGGGGGGCCTATCGCGTTATCTCGACGAAATCCGCCGGTTCCCGATGCTGGAGCCGGGCGAGGAATACATGCTGGCCAAACGCTGGCGCGAGCACGGCGACCGCGAGGCCGCGCACCGGCTCGTGACCTCGCATCTGCGCCTCGTCGCCAAGATCGCCATGGGTTATCGCGGCTACGGTTTGCCGATCGGCGAAGTCGTGTCGGAGGGCAATGTCGGCCTCATGCAGGCCATCAAGCGCTTCGATCCGGACAAGGGCTTTCGGCTCGCCACCTACGCCATGTGGTGGATCCGGGCGGCCATCCAGGAATACATCCTGCGCTCGTGGTCCCTCGTGAAGATGGGCACCACCGCCAACCAGAAGAAGCTGTTCTTCAACCTGCGCAAGGCCAAGGGCCGCATCTCGGCGCTCGAGGAGGGCGACCTCCGGCCCGACCAGGTGCAGCAGATCGCGACGCGGCTCGGGGTCACCGAGCAAGACGTGGTCGACATGAACCGCCGCCTCAGCGGCGACGTGTCGCTCAACGCCCCCCTGCGCGAGGAGGGCGAAGGCGGTGAATGGCAGGATTGGCTGGTCGACGACAGCGCCAGCCAGGAAAGCGTGCTGGCCGCCCAGCAGGAGGGGCAGAATCGGCTCGCGGCGCTGCGCGACGCGCTCGGCGTGCTCAACCCGCGCGAGCGGCGCATCTTCGAGGCGCGCCGCCTCGCCGACGACCCGATCACCCTCGAGGAGCTGTCGACCGAGTTCGGCGTGTCGCGCGAGCGC
Organism: Beijerinckiaceae bacterium; assembly: GCA_035630175.1. GTDB lineage: Bacteria > Pseudomonadota > Alphaproteobacteria > Rhizobiales > Beijerinckiaceae > JAJKJG01. Next base: position 2,393 of record DASQLE010000406.1, on the reverse strand, counting down.
GTCCGCCAGATCGAGGTCCGGGCCTTCGAGAAGATCCAGGAGGCGGTGCGCAAGAACCTCGCCGCCCGCGAGGCGCCGCGCGCGGAGGTGCCGGCCTAGCGCGCGTTCCCTCCGCCCTGGCGGGGAGGGAAAAACGGATCACCGCGGCTGGGCCTGCCATTGGCGGAAGGCGTCGTTCAGGACCTGGTCGCCGGTGACGCCCTTCTCGAACGAGAGGATGGCGCGCTGGCCGGAGGCGAAGCGCACCGGCAGGTCGACCCAGTTGCGCCGCAGGATGAGATCCTGGTTGCGCTCGATGTCGCCGGGCAGGTTCGATAGGCCGATCAGGAAGACGTTGTCCTTGACGGGCACCGGCAGGCCGGCGAGCGGGGTGCCGCGCACCGCCTCCTCGCCCTTGAACTGCAGGAGGCCGACATCGCGCACGACGCGGCCCGGATCGTCGGACGAGGCGAAGTTGAGCTCGATGATGTGCGAGGCCGGCAGCGCCGGGTCGGCATTGCGCCGCAGCGACAGGGCGAGCCCCAGGCCGACGCCAGGGATCTCGACATTGGCGCGCACGGCCATCTCGAGCGGCTGCCCCTGACCCGTGTTGAGGGCATCGACGCGCCACACGGCGCGCCCGGCCGAGGCTTTCGGGCTCTGCGGTTCCGCCGCGTTCTCCTCGTAGAGGATGGCGCGCTGCGCCACCGGCACGTCGGCGCGCGGCGGCGAGGCGGGCGCCGGGACGCCCGGCGCCGGACCCGCGCCGGGCAGGCGGTCGTTGACGCGCTCGGGCGCCTTCGACGCCTCGTTGCCCGCCTTCGGGGCGTCCTGCGCCGCCTGCTCCAGCTCGGCGGGCTGGACGCGCAGCAGCCACGCGGCGACGCCGATCAGCGCCACGACCGCGACGATCACCGCAGCCAGCACCATCATGCGGCCGCGCCCCGCATCCGCCCTGGCGCGCGGTACCGTGTCGATGCGCGGGCGCTCGCGCGGCGGTGGCACCTCGTCCTCGAGCGTGCCGCCGTACTCGTCCTCCGCGAAGCCGCCGCCCTGCGGCTCGGCGCGCATTCTTGCCGGCGGCGCGTGCGGCTCAGCGGCGTGCGGCTCCGCTCCCGCGGCACTGAGCGAGGCTTCGCCGAGCGCGTATTCCGCCTCGATGCGGTCGATGGCCTCGTCGAGGGCGAGCCGCTCGCGGGTGATCTCGGCGGCGGGCAGCGGCGGATCGAGCGATTGCAGCTGCGCCATGAGGGCGCCGCGGGCGCGCTCGTAGACGGCGCGCCGCATGTCGGGCGTCTTGTCCGACAGGCCGTCCAGGGCCCGCGAGATCAGGGGGTAATAGTCGGCCATGCTGCAGGTTTCGTGGCCTGTCGCGGCCCGCTCCGTCAACCCTCGAAGGGGTTTTGCACGAGAATCGTATCGTCGCGCTCCGGCGAAGTGGAGAGAAGGGCGACCGGGGCGCCGATCAGCTCCTCGATGCGGCGCACGTATTTGATGGCCTGGGCCGGCAGCTCCGCCCAGGAGCGCGCGCCTGCTGTCGAGCCGCGCCAGCCCTCGATCTCCTCGTAGACGGGCTTGACGCGCGCCTGCGCGCCCTGGCTCGCCGGCAGGTGGTCGAGCGGCTGCCCGTCGAGATCGTAGCCGATGCAGACGCGGATGGCGTCGAAGCCGTCGAGCACGTCGAGCTTGGTCAGGGCGATGCCGTCGATGCCGGAGGTGCGCACGGTCTGGCGCACGAGCACCGCATCGAACCAGCCGCAGCGGCGCTTGCGTCCCGTCACGGTGCCGAACTCGCGGCCGCGCGTCCCGATGCGCTCGCCGGTCTCGTCGAACAGCTCGGTCGGGAACGGCCCCTCGCCGACCCGCGTCGTGTAGGCCTTGGCGATGCCGAGCACGTAGCCGACCGCACCCGGCCCGAGGCCGGAGCCGGTCGCCGCCTGCCCGGCCACGGTGTTGGACGAGGTGACGAACGGATAGGTGCCGTGGTCGACGTCGAGCAACGCGCCTTGCGCGCCCTCGAACAGGATGCGGCGCCCGGCGCGGCGCTCCTCGTCGAGAAGGCGCCAGACGGTGTCGCGATAGGGCAGCACCTGCGGCGCCACCGACGCGAGCTCCTCGAACACGGCGCCAGCATCGAACTCCTCGAGCCCGAAGCCGCGCCGCAGCACGTTGTGGTGGGCGAGCAGGCGCTCGATCTTGGCCGGCAGCGTGTCGAGCTCGGCGAGATCCATGAGGCGGATGGCGCGGCGGCCGACCTTGTCCTCGTAGGCCGGGCCGATGCCGCGCCGGGTGGTGCCGATGCGCGTGCCGGCGCCGCCGCTTTCGCGTAACGAATCGAGCTCGCGGTGCAGGGACAGGATGAGCGTGGCGTTGTCGGCGATGCGCAGGTTGTCGCGCGAGACGGCGACCCCCTG
>DASQLE010000405.1:0-3087 GCA_035630175.1 Beijerinckiaceae bacterium | reverse complement strand
CGAATGCGTGGTCATCCGCTCCGACAACGAGGCCGTCGTGGTGAACATTCCCGGGATCGCGGCGGTCGAGGCGCCGGACGAGGTCTACTGGGTCGACCCGATCCACCCGCGGCCGTAAAGCCGCTGCCTTACACCTCGATTATTCTCCGTGTCATGGCCGGGCTAGTCCCGGCCATCCCGATCAGGAAAGCGCAGGCGCTTCTCGAACCGGGATCACCGCGACAAGCCCGGTGATGAAAACGAGGTGTCATGGGGTGCGCTCAGCGATGCCGGGTGATGGTGTCGACCAGCGCCGGCCGGCCCTTCTTGACCTCCGCGATGGCGCGCTGGAGCGCCGCCTTCACGTCCTCGGGCCGCTCGATCGGCCCCTCGGCACACACGCCCATCGAGCGGGCGAGGCCGGCGAAATCGGGCGCCGGGCCGTAGAGGTCCATGCCGATATGGGCCTTGGCCTCGTCGGTGCCGCGCAGGCGCGCCATGCGGATCTGGTGCTCCCAATCGTTGTAATAGGCGCGGTTGTTGTACATCACGATGAGGACCGGAATCTCGTGCTTGGCCGCGAACCACAGGGCGCCGGCGTCGAACATGAGGTCGCCGTCCGGCTGGATATCGACGACGAGGCGGCCGCTGCCCTTGTTGGCGAGGGCGACGCCGAGGGAGATGCCGATCTGCGTCCCGGTGCCGAGGTCCTGGCCGGGATGGCGATACGGCTTGTCGAAGTCCCACAGCTTGCGCACCCAGGTCTTCAGGGTATTGGCGGCGAGCACCCAATCTTCGTCCTTGATGACGTCCCAGATTTCCATGGCGAGGCGCGGCACGGTCATCGGCGCGACGTCCCAATCCTTGCGCGCCTCGTCCTGCCACCTAGCCCAGGTTTCGTCGTGGCGCCGACCGATGGTCTGCCGCCGCTTGTCGACCGCAGCCTTGAGCCGGCCGTCGCCGGCGATGCGCTCGCGGCACAGGCGCGTCAGCTCCGGGATGCCGAGGGCGGTGTCGCCGAGCGCGCGCACCGAGCAGGGCTGCATGCGCCCGTAATCCATCGACCATTTCGAGATTCCGACCTCGCCGAAGCCGATCTCGACCCAATCGCTGGTCGCGGGCACGAGCGACTCGAGGGTGCGCTTCGTCGAGTTGAGCTCGTGCGTCGGCTTCTCCCAATCCTTGACGTCGAGGCCGACGACGAGATCGACGCCCTTGAGGAAGCCCTTGTCGAGGCTGACGCAGAGGGGGTGCCGGTTGGGGAAGTTGAGGGAATTGTTGATGTCCCAGACGCCGGCGCCGACCGTCTCGGCGAGCTCGACGAGGCCCTCGAAGCCGCCTTCGCGCCGGCCGACGAACTCGGCGAGGAGAAGCGGGCTTTCGGCCGCGACGAGGCGATCGGCGATCGCCGCGAGGGCGCGCGGATCCGGCATCATCGGCGCCGGCGTCGCCGCCGCATGCGCGGGCGGCAGCGGCACGTCCGTCTCGAGCGGACCCTCCTGCAAGGCCGCGTCGTAGCACATGTAGATCGGGCCCTGCGGCTCGGTCGTCATGACCGAATAGGCGCGCGCGAAGGATTCCGGCACGCCCGCGACCGAGGTCGGCTGGTAGTCCCATTTGACGAAGTGGCGCACGGCCTCGCCCTGCACGAGGGCGGTGTGCGTCCAATCGATATGCGGGCGCCGCTTGCCCTCGTCCATGGGGCCGGTCGCCCCCATGATGAAGATCGGCACCCGGTCGATATAGGCGTAATAGATGCCCATCGGCGCGTGCAGGAGCCCGACCAGGTTGTGCAGGATCACCGCCATCGGCCGGCCCTTGGCCTTGGCGTAGCCGTGCGCGATCTGCACGGCTATCTTCTCGTGCTGGCAGAGCAGCATGGGCGGCTCGTTGCAGCCGTAATTGATCACCGAATCGTGCAGGCCGCGGAAGCTCGCGCCCGGATTCAGCGTGATGTATTCGAACCCGTATTGCTTGATCAGATCGACGATGACGTCCGACTGCCAGCCGCGCAGGCTCGTGTCGGTTGCGCTTGTCGGCACGGGTTCGACCTTGTTCAACGGACCTGCCCTCCCTGGGCGTGATGAGCGTGGGCGGACCGCCGGAGGCAGGACCGTCAAGGATGAGCGACCGCACCCGGCGCCTGCAAGCGGCTATTTCACCATGGCGGCGACTTTGGCGACCACGTCCTTCGGGGTCTGGTAGACCTCCGCGACGAGCTTCTGGATCTCCTCGCCGGGCACGGGCGTGATCTCGAAGTCGCCCTTCCCCGCCTCGGCCAGGAATTCGGGATCCTTCATGGTGTCCATGAAGGCCCGGCGCAGGGCCGCGAGGCGATCGTCCGGGATGCCGGGCGGCGCCACGAAGGGACGGCCCATGACCTGGCGGGCGAAGATCAGCCGCAGGATCTGCCGCTGCTCCTCGGTCTTGGCGAAATCCATGATCAGCGGCACGTCCGGCAGGTCGGGGTGCTTGGCGAGCGACATCTGCGCCAGGATCTTGATCTTCTTCTCGGACACCCAGGTCGGGTGGGTGGCCCCGACGCTCGACCACGACCAGCCGCAGCGCCCCTGCACCTCGCCGCGCTCCATGGCGAGGTTGATGTCGTTGCCGCCGGGATAGCCGGAGATCACCTTCATCTTGGTCCCGAACACGCCGTTGATGACGCGCGGGAACTGGTCGGTGTCGGCGCTGCCGCCGGTGCCACCGACGATCATCTCCTTGGTCATCAGGTCCTCGAACCGGTCGATCGCCGTCGTATGCCAGGCGGCGCAGATGCTGACCTCGTCGTTGGCGCTGCCGATCCAGCTCAGTTTGGTCGCGTCGAACTGGGCGCCGCCCCGGCCGAGCAGGGGATCGAAGGCGGTGCCGCGGGCGATGACGGCGAACACGGTGCCGTCCTTCGGCGCGACGCTGTTGATCCAGTTGGCGAGCCGGAGGCTCCCTGCGCCCTCCATGTTCTTCGGGACCATGGTGGGGTTGCCGGGCAGGTGCTTGCCCATGTGGCGGGCGAGGAGCCTGGCATAGCCATCGTAGGCGCCGCCGACGCTGAAGCCGATATAGATGTCGACGGTCTTGCCCTTATAGAACTCCGCCGGGCTTTGCGCC
>DASQLE010000404.1:0-6204 GCA_035630175.1 Beijerinckiaceae bacterium | reverse complement strand
AGGCCTTCGGACAGAAATCGCCGGGTGGGACGCCGGGACACCGGCATTCTCAAACTAAAAAGAGCCGGCGCCCTGGCGTCCCGCTCCCCTCGCCGGCGGCTCTTCAGCAGCCCGCGAAGCGAACCCCTCTCAAGGACCAGCTCGGGCCGAAAGGACCGCGAGAGCGATGCAGCACGTGACCGCTCTCCTCATGATCATGCGTCGGGCGCGGGCCTCACACCGACGGGATGAACTTGAGCGCGGGGATCCAGCCGCCAAGCAGCGTCGGCGGCCAGGGGATGGTCAGGAAATAGTCGAAGACGATGTAGATGAAGATCGTCAGCCCGATCGCCTGCGGGATCACCAGCCGCCACGGCTCGCGCGCCTCGAGGCGCATGAAGGCGATCACGAAGAGCGGCACGGTCGGGATCAGGCCGATCGTCGCCATGGAAGCCATGAAGGCGACCAGCCAGCCGAAGAACAGGGCCGCCCGCTGCAGCACGACCACGGGCGACAGGTGAGCCGTGTCGGATTCGAGATCCATGTGTATCTTCTGCTCGACCTCGTGCTTGGTTTCCTCGCCGATCCCCTCCACCTCGGGTCCTTCCGGGCTGCGGAAGGTGGTGTTGAGGAGGCTGATCGTCGCGAAGACGAGCGCCATCACGCCGACGATCACCGGCACGATCTTGGCGGACAGGTTCCAGGCGGAGGCCTGGACGAGCATGACCGAGACGAGCACGATCAGGAACACCGTGAACAGCTCGGTCGGGACGAAGCGCGGCTTGCCGAAATCCGTGAGCATGCGCTTGAAGCCGCCGTGGATCTTCACGTCCTGCCAGAACGGCCGCAGGAGGCCGAAGATGGCCATGGCGAACAGGATGACGACGAGGGGGCGCGCCATCCAGGAGACGCCGTAGCGCTCGACGGAGATGAACATGTAGCGCTCGATGATCTCGCCGAGAACGACGCCGAGGAGCAGCGGCGGCCGCGGCCATTTCGCCTGCTTCATGACCCAGCCGAGCACGCCGAAGAACAGCAGCGCGTAAAGGTCGCCCCAGTGCCGCGAGCCCTGGAAGGCGCCGATATAGATGATGCCGAGGACCGACGGCAGGATGAGGGTGTAGCGCAGGGTCGCCAGGCGCGCGAACTGCCCGCTGAACAGGTAGCACAGCCCCGCCCCGAGAATGTTGGCGATGGCGATGCTCCACACCATCGCGTAGGTGATGTTGAGGTTCTTGCCGAGCATGTCCGGGCCGGGCACGAGCCCGTGGATCAGGAAGGCGCCGAGCAGGATCGCCATGCCGGCGCTGCCCGGCACGCCGAACGCGATGGTCGGGATCAGCGCGCCACCCTCCTTGGCGTTGTTGGCGCTCTCGGAGGCGATGACGCCGCGCACGTCGCCCTTGCCGAAGCTCTGCTGGGCGCCCTTCTCCGTGCGGATGGCGTGGCCGTAGGCGAGCCAGTCGATGATCGAGCCGCCGATGCCCGGCACCGCGCCGAGGGCGGCGCCGAGCCAGCTGCAGCGCAGCACCAGCCACCAATTCGTGAAGCAGTCCTTCGCCCCCTGCCACATGCCCGACTTGATGTTGTAGCGCGTGTCCGCCGCGATCGCCGTCCGCGAGATCATCAGGTCGGCGAGCTCCGGCAAGGCGAACAGCCCCAGCACCACCGGCACCAAGGGCAGCCCCTCCCAGAGATACAGGCTGTCGAGCGTCCAGCGCAGGGTGCCGGTCTGCGGATCGGAGCCGATCATGGCCAGCATGATGCCGAAGCACGCGGCCGCCAGGCCGCGCAGCGGCGCGCTGCCCGACAGCACCGCGACCATGGAAATGCCGAGGGCCGCGAAGGCGAGAAGCTCCGGCGAGCCGAGATAAAGCATGATCGGCCGCAGCAGCGGCAGCGTGATGGCCATCAGGAAGGCGCCGAAGATGCCGCCCAGCATCGACGACATGTAGGCGGCGCTGAGGGCCCGCCCGGCCTCGCCGCGCTTCGCCATGGGCAGGCCGTCGAGAACCGTCGCGGCCGAGCCGGCGCCGCCCGGCACGCCGAACATGATGGCCGGGATCGGATCGCCCGTGGCGGTCGTCGCGCCGAGGCCGAGGAGCAGCGCGAAGGCCGCATACGGGTCCATATTGAAGGTGAACGGCAGCAGCAGCGCCGTGCCGGCAAGGCCGCCGATGCCGGGCAGGATGCCGAGCACCAACCCCATGACGACGCCGGCGCCGAGCAGCATCAGCCGGTATGGATCCATGATCGTCACCAGGGCCTGCCCGGCGGCGTCCAGCATGCTCGGGTCCATGGGCGTCGCCTCTCCCTGAGATCACGCTGCGTTTCGATCGACGCGATCGAAACGCAGGAACGTGATCGATTCCTGATTTCCTGCCTCGGCGCTTTTGATCTCGGCGTCGCGAACGGGCGAGCGCCCCGAACCGGCCGCTTGTGCTGAGCGTCTGATGTAAAGCAGAAGACGTGAGGACGGGAAAGGTGCGGGTGCGGCCTTCACCGGCCGTTTGTTGCCGAGAGCCCTCGGACGTGTGATCAGCCGTCCGGAACGGACGGATCGCGAGAGGAACCCATGCACCTGGACCGGATCGAAGGAGACCCCGACCAAACCGTCGCCTGGGGCAGCGACGTCGCCGCCCAGATGCTGCGGCGCTTCGGCATCCCCTATGTCAGCCTCAATCCCGGCGCCAGCTATCGCGGCCTGCACGACAGCCTCGTCAACCACCTCGGCAACGACACCCCCGGCATGCTGCTGTGCATGCACGAGGACCACGCGGTCGCCATCGCCCACGGCTATGCCAAGGCGACGGACGAGCCGATGGCTTGCGTCCTGCACAGCAATGTCGGGCTGATGCACGGCATGATGAGCCTGTTCAACGCCTGGTGCGACCGCGTGCCGATGCTGGTGCTCGGCGCCACCGGACCGGTCGACGCAACGAAGCGCCGTCCCTGGATCGACTGGATCCACACGTCCAAGGACCAGGGCGGCCTGATCCGCTCCTTCATCAAGTGGGACGACGAGCCGCGATCGGCGCAGGCCCTCGTCCAATCCTTGTGCCGGGCCCACATGCTGACGCGGAGCGCGCCAACAGCCCCCGTCTACATTTGCCTCGACGCCGGCCTTCAGGAATCGCGGCTCGACGCCGAGCCGGACTGGCCGGACCTCGTCCGTTTTGCCGCGCCGGAGCCGCCGCGGCCGTCCCAGTCCGCAACGGACGCGGCCGTTGCGCTCCTGAAGCAGGCGCAACGGCCGCTCGTACTGATCGGGCGCGGGACGCGGTCGCGGGCGGCGTGGCGGGCGCGCGTTTCCCTTGCCGAGCGCCTCGGCGCCTGCGTGATGACCGATCTCAAGACCGGGGCGATGTTTCCGACCGAGCATCCGGCGCATGTGGTCGAGCCCTTCAACCAGATGCCGGGTCCGGCCCGGGAGATCCTGTGCGAAGCGGACCTGATCCTGTCGCTCGACTGGATCGACCTCGGCGGCGCCCTGCGGCAGGCGAAGACCGCCGGATCGGTCGCGGCCAAGATCATCCACGCCAGCCTCGACCAGCACCTGCATAACGGCGCCAACATGGATCACCTTGAGCTGCCGCCGATCGACGTGCCGATCGCCGCGGCCTCGGAGGAGACCGTGGCCGAGCTGCTCGCGGCGTTGCCACGGGAATCGCGCGAGCCGTGGCGGGCGCGGGCGCCGTCGCGAAAGGCCGCCGCCGACGGCGAGCGCATCACGCTGGCGCAGGTGGCAACCACCCTCCGCCGCGCTTTCGACGATCCCGAAAAGGTGTCCTTCGCCGGGCTGGCGCGGGGCTGGCCCGTCGAGCTCTGGCCGTTCCGCGATCCGCTCGCGTATCTCGGCAAGGACGGCGGCGGCGGCATCGGCTCCGGCCCCGGCATCTCGGTCGGCGCCGCCCTCGCCCTGCATACGCGCGGCCGGCTCACCGTGTCGGTCCTCGGCGACGGCGACTTCGCCATGGGCTTAAGCGCAGTCTGGACGGCCGTGCGCCACCGCATCCCGCTGCTGATCCTCGTCAACAACAACCGCTCCTACTTCAACGACGAGCTGCACCAGGAAACCGTCGCCGCGCGGCGCGGGCGCGAGCCGGCCAACCGCTGGATCGGCCAGCGCCTATCCGATCCAGAGCCGGACCTCGCCAAGCTGGCCGAGGCGCAGGGCGCCGTCGGCATCGGCCCGGTGCGGCGGGCGGACGAGGTCGAAGCGGCCATCGTCCAAGGAGTCGCCGTGCTGCGCGCGGGCGGCGTCTGCGTCGTCGACCTCCATGTCGATCCAGGAGCCGAACGCCACGCCGCCGCCGCCCTCGGCCAGCGCGCCACGGGCGGCTGAATCGCCTCTGTTTCCTCGATTTCTGCGGACCAAGAGGCGCTCGCCGGGCGCAACCGTTAACGAGCCGTTACCGGGCGTGGTTGTTATGCAACACCGCCTCCAAACTGCTTAACAAGGCCCTTAAACCGCTTGGCTTTAGTTGATCAAAGGAACGTTCCGCGTATGGTCGTGATTGCGACGGGGACGCCCCGGTCGTGATTTGGCTGTGCTCAAGCGGGGGAACCGGTGGGGAGCCAAATGTCGAGGGGAAAAGGGACGAGTGAATCAGAGTCTCGCAAGAGACGTCGAGGCACAACAGCCCGGCCCCCCAAGGGTCTCGAAACTTTGGAGGTCAGAATGAAGCTCGTTAAGAGCCTTCTCCTCGGGTCGGCCGCGGGTCTTTTCGCGGTAGCCGGGGCACAGGCCGCGGATCTTCCCGTGAAGAAGGCCGCACCTGTCGATTACGTTCGCGTCTGCTCCACCTACGGAACAGGCTATTGGTTCCTTCCGGGCACGGATATCTGCTTGCGGATCAGCGGCTACATGCGAGCCGACTATCTGTATTTGGAGCCGGGCCGGAGCGACTTTGACGCCACCGGCTTCCGGGCCCGCGGCCGTCTCAACTTCGACTTCCGTCAGCCGACCGAATACGGCCTGCTGCGCGCCTTCATCCGCTACGAGGTCACCCGCAACACGGGCGCCTTCCTCGGCAGCGGCCAGTCGGTTCTCGGTTCGGGCACGTTCTTCGGAGCCGGCGGCGCCAGCTCGGTCGACATCCCGCTCGGTTACGTTCAGTTCGGCGGCTTCACGGCCGGTCGCGTCCAGTCGTTCTTCGACTTCTGGGCCAACGACGACATCTACACGACGCTGCTCGGCGTGTCCGACCTCAAGACGCAGACCTTCGCCTACACGGCGACGTTCGGCTCGGGTTGGTCGGCGACGATCGCGATCGAAGATCCGAACGAGCGCAAGTCGCTGGCTAACGTGGTCGACACGGCCTTCGGCGCCAGCATCTTCGGCCCCGCCTTCGTGCCCGTCGATGCTCTCGATCCGACGCCGCAGGCGCTCACGTCCGGTGGGACGAGGGCTCCCGACGTGCTCGGTATTCTCCGCGTCGACCAGGCCTGGGGCTCTGCCCAGTTGGCTGCGGCGGCGCACGAGATCCGCGCCGGCAACCTTGTCGGCGTCAACGCGTTGGGCAACACCGTTGCGGTGCTTCCGGGCGCAGCGGGGGGTCTCACCGATGTCGACACCGTCGACAGCGAGTGGGGCTACGCGATCCAGGGCGGCGTGAAGTTCAACCTGCCCATGATCGCCGCCGGCGACCAACTCTGGTTGCAGGCCGCCTACGCCAACGGCGCGCCCGGCTACACCCACGCGGCTCCGTTCACGACCGCGCGGGCCGGCACCTTCCGCCTCAACGCGACCGAAGGTGTTATCGATCCGCTCACCGGCGACGTCGAGAAGACCGAGAGCTGGTCGGTGTCGGGTAAGCTCCTGCACTACTGGCTGCCGAACCTGCGCTCGAACTTCTTCGCCGCATATTCGGAACTCGACTACTCCGACGTCGGCCGTCGCGCCTTCGTCGATCCGATCTCGGGCTTGGTCGTCAACGCAGGCTTCGTCGATCTGAAGATCATCGAAGCGGGCGCCAACCTGATCTGGTCGCCGGTGAAGGGCCTCGACATCGGTGTGGAAGGTGTCTACCGGAAGTTCGAGACCAACGGCAACGTCGCTCCGGCCTTCGGCCCGACGATCACGGCCGGCGGTGTCGGCGACCGCAACTTCTTCCAGGCCACCGACAACCAGGACGCCTGGGAGGCTCGCCTCCGCGTCCAGCGCGACTTCTAATCAGTCGCACTTCAAGTCTAACGGAAGCCCCGGCCTCGCGCCGGGGCTTT
>DASQLE010000403.1:0-5798 GCA_035630175.1 Beijerinckiaceae bacterium | reverse complement strand
GAACCTGACTGGTCCGGTCGTGTCAGAAGTTGAAGCTGATCATTTTCTTCATGACCAGCATGCCCAAGGTCATCCAGAACGCGCACGCCATGAGCGCGACCTTTCCCGAGCTGGTGGTCCACAAGAGCTCGATATAGGCCGGGCTGGCGACATAGGTGAGAGCGGCGACCACGAAGGGCAGGGCGCCGATGATGCTCGCGGAGGCTTTCGCTTCCGTGCTCATGGCGACGATCTTGCCCTTCATCTTCTTCCGCTCGCGCACGACCTTGGAGAGGTTGCCGATCGTTTCGGCGAGGTTGCCGCCGGACCTCTGCTGGATGCCGATGACGATGGCGAAGAAATTCGCTTCGGCGACCGGCACCCGCTCATAGAGCTTGCCGATGCTGTCGCCGAGCGGCAGCCCGAGCGTCTGCGCCTCGATGATGGAGCGGAACTCGGACCGCACCGGCTCCTGCGCCTCGTTGGCGATGATGCGCAGGCAATCGCCGAGCGGCAGGCCCGCGCGCACGCCGCGCACGATGACGTCCATGGCGTTCGGCAACTCGTCGAGAAACCGGTTGATGCGGCGCTTCTTGAGGTAGGCGAGGATCCATCGCGGCAAGCCGAGCGAGCCGGCGAACAGGCTGAGCCATGTCACGACGGCGTTGCCCGTGATGAGGAACAGGAGCAGCGCGAGGACGGCGCCCGCGAGCGTGCTGACGAGCATGAAGCGGTTGCGCGTCCAGCGCAGCCCCGCCTGGGCGATGCGCTGCTCCAGGCTCACCTTGTTGCGGGCCTTCCCACGCGCTTCGATGTCCTTGAGGCTTTGCGCAACTTGCTCGCGGCGGTTCACGCCGGCGACGACCCGGTCCACGCGCCGCTCCAGCGACGAGCGCACGAACGCCTTTTGCCGCTTCTCCGCGCGCGCCTGACCGGACAGGAGGGGGTAGAGGAAGACATAGGCGATGCAGCCGGCGGCCACCGCCGCCAGGAAGCTGCCCGCCGCCATGCTCATGTCCATGGGCGGCTCCCGGCCGTTCGTCCAGGGACTTGCGGGAGCGTGCTCACGTGACCGCCTCGCCCTGCGGCTCCATGGCGTCGAGGGCGGCCGCGAGCCGCTTCTCCTCGCCGTAATAGCGGGCCCGCTCCCAGAAGCGCGGCCGGCCGATGCCGGTCGAGCGGTGACGGCCGTCCAGCTTGCCGGATGCATCCTCGCCGAGGATGTCGTAGACGGCGAGGTCCTGGGTGATGATGACGTCGCCCTCCATGCCCATCACCTCGGTGATGTGCGTGATGCGTCGCGAGCCGTCGCGCAGGCGGGCCGCCTGCACGATCACGTCGATCGACGAGCAGATCATCTCGCGGATGGTCTTCGAGGGCAGCGCGAAGCCGCCCATGGTGATCATCGACTCGATGCGCGACAGGCACTCGCGCGGCGAGTTGGCGTGCAGCGTTCCCATGGAGCCGTCATGGCCAGTGTTCATGGCCTGCAGGAGGTCAAAGGCTTCCGGTCCGCGCACCTCGCCGACGATGATGCGCTCGGGCCGCATGCGCAGGCAGTTGCGCACGAGGTCGCGCATGGTGATCTGGCCCTGGCCCTCGAGGTTCGGCGGACGCGTCTCGAGCCGGACCACGTGAGGCTGCTGGAGCTGCAGCTCGGCCGCATCCTCGCAGGTGATGATGCGCTCGTCGTCCTCGATATAGCGGGTCAGGCAGTTGAGCAGCGTGGTCTTGCCCGAGCCGGTGCCGCCGGAGATGACGGTGTTGCATCGGACCTTGCCGATGATCTGCAGGACCTCGGCGCCTTCCGGCGAGATCGTGCCGAAACGGACGAGCTGCTCTAGGGTCAGTTTGTCCTTCTTGAACTTGCGGATCGTCAGTGCCGGGCCGTCGATGGCGAGCGGCGGAGCGATAACGTTGACGCGGGAACCGTCGGGCAGGCGCGCATCGCAGATGGGCGAGGATTCGTCGACCCGCCGGCCGACCTGGCTGACGATCCGCTGGCAGATATTCATCAGCTGCTGGTTGTCGCGGAAGCGGATGTTGGTGAGCTGGATCTTGCCGCTCACCTCGATGTAGGTCCTGCCGGCGCCGTTGACCATGACGTCGGCGATGTCGTCGCGAGCGAGCAGCGGCTCGAGCGGGCCGTAGCCGAGCACGTCGTTGCAGATGTCGTCGAGCAGTTCCTCCTGCTCGGAGATCGACATGACGACGTTCTTCAGCGCGATGATCTCGTTGACGATGTCCCGGATTTCTTCGCGGGCCGACTCGGCGTCGAGGCGCGACAGCTGCGCCAGATCGATCGCCTCGATCAGCGCGCCGAAGATCATGCTCTTCGTCTGGTAGTAATCGTCGGGCTTGTGCGTGTCCTGGGGGATGACGAGCGCTGGGGCCGGCTCCGGCCGGGGCGGCTCGGGCATCGCGGTCCGCGCCAGCCTCGCCTCCGCGAGGACCGGCACCGGAGCGGCGGCTTCCTGCGCGGCGGCTGCCAAGCCAGGCATCCCCGCCGGCGTGGGTGCCTGCGGCTGCACCGATCCGGATCTCTTTCCGAACATCGCGATCAAGCTCTCTCGGCTGCGGATCAGGAGGCCTTGCGGCGCGCCAGTTTCGACAGGATGGGATCGAACAGGTTGGCGCGCGAGCGCTTCGGCTCCGAACGCCCCATCGCCGCGCAGGCGAGCTCGAGCAGCAGCTCGGCAACCTTGCCGGAGGGCTGCACCTCGGCGATCATCTGCCCGTTATTCGCCGCCGTGCCGAACAGTTGCGCGTCGAACGGCACGACCGCGCTCAACGTGGTGCCGATTGCCTTGCCGAACTCGGATGCGGCGATCTCGGGCCGCTTGGCGACGCCGGTCAGATTCAGGACCACCCTGGGCGCGCGGTCGTTGGGCCGGCTTTGTCGCAGCGTGTCATACAGGTTCTTGGCGTTGCGCAGCGAGGCGAGCTCCGGCGCGGCGACGATGACGAGCTGGTCGGCGCCGATCAGCGTGCGCTTGGTCCAGGCGCACCAGGCGTGCGGCACGTCGAGGACGATGGCCGGGATCGAGGCGCGCAGGATGTCGATGAGGCCGTCGAGCGCGGTTTCGGACAGATCGGTCGTGCGATCGAGCATCGCCGGCGCCGCCAGAAGGCTCAGCCGGTCGCTGCATTTCGACAGGAGGCGATCGACCAGGTTGGCGTCGAGCCTGTCGGGAGCGAAGATCGCTTCCGCGACGCTCTGCGGCGGATCCTGGTTGAAGTCGAGCGCCGCCGTGCCGAAAGCGATGTCGAGATCGACCACCACGGTCGCGGTTCTCAGCTTGTCGGCGATCGCCCAGCCGAGATTGTGGGCGACCGTTGAGGCGCCGACGCCGCCTTTCGCCCCGACCACTGCGATCGTGCGCCCGACCGGCGCGGCGCCGGCGCTGGCGAACAGGTCGGACACGGCGCGCACGAAATCGAGGACTGCGACGGGAGCGATGAGGTATTCGCTGACGCCGCGGCGGGTCAGGTCACGATAGAGCACGACGTCGTTGACGTGCCCGACGACGATCACCTTGGTGCCCTCGTCGCAGACCTCGGCAAGGCTGTCGAGATGGCCGAGGAGGCCGCTTCGCTCGCCCTGTGACTCGATCACCACCACGTTCGGCGTCGGCGCGTGCCGATAGGCTTCGACGGCGGCCGGGCCGCCGCCCATCTGGATCTTGACGTGCGCCTTCTGCATGCGCCGGTCGCCCGCCGCCGCCTCGATGGCCTCGGCGACCTTTGCGGTCTCGCAGAACGCCTGGACGGTGATCCGCGGAACCGGCGCGATCACGCGATCTGGCTCGTCGCTCGCCTCAGCCATGACCGTTCGCCTCCGACATGATCATTCCCCGACACCCTGGTTGATCTTGGTGCCCTCCTGGCGCCACTGGGTCGACGGATCCTGGCCCTCGCGCACGGCGTCGATGACCTTGGCGCGGCGGATCGGATCCGGGCGGCCCTCTGTCCGGGGGCGTACGAGATCGACCGGATCGGCGACCTGCGCGGCCACGTTCGACTGCATGGCGCAGCCGAAATTCCAATAGGTGTCGTTGCGGATGCCTTCGCGGGCGTCGCTGATCCCGAGATCGCGGGGCCAGGTGCCGCAGGGGCTGGTCACCTTGGCGGTGAGCCGCACGAAGGAGAGGCGGATCGGTGAGGCGACGAACGGGTCCAACACCGGATAGGCGCTGACGGCGAGGTAGCCCGGCGGCAGGCCTGCGGCGGCGAGCTCCGCGTTGACGCGGGCCATGGTGGCGTGCGCGCCGCCATCGTTGCGCGCGCCGGCGGGCACCTGCGCCAGCACGGCGCCCTGGCCGCTGCGTCGATACTCGGCCGCGAAGGCGCGGATGTCGTCGCGCTGGCGGCCGTCGAGGCCGGCTTGCCCGGTGACGAACACGTCGAGCGTATGCGCGCCCTCCGTGAGCACGATCGGATGGCGCTGCTGATAGCCGAGGGTCGGCACCGAGCCGGTCACCACCCGGTCCGCCGCGCAGGCGGACAAAGCCGCCGCCAGAGTCGAGGCCGCGATCAGCCGCCGGCCGAGGCGGACGCATCGGCGCCGGCTCCGGCTTCTTGCGGAATGCGCTCTCGTGTGGCGCGCCATCGTCGCTTACCTCGCCTAATCCGTGATGAAGCCGAACTTGCCCTTGAAGGCTGCGGCCGGCGGCGGCGCGCCGGCGATGCCGTAGAGCTTGTTCAGGCGGCCGAGCAGCACGGCCTGGGCGTCGTCCGAATCGACGAAGCCGTCGTCCGGCCGCTTCACCTGGGCGGCGTCCATGGGCTTGGCGATGTAGGGCGTCACCAGGATCATGAGCTCCGTTTCCTTGCGCTGGTAGTCGCGCGAGCGGAACAGGGTGCCGAGGATCGGCAGGTTCATGAGCCCGGGCAGGCCGTTGATGGCCTGGTTGGAGGTCTGCTGGATGAGCCCGGCCGTCATCATGACGGCGCCGGACGGCAGCTCGACGGTCGTCTCGGACTTGCGCACGCGGATCGCCGGCACGCTCACCACCTCGATGCGGATGGTGTTCTCGTAATCGAGCTCGGTCACCTCCGTATTGACGCGCATGCTGATGCGGTTCTCCGACAGCACGAGCGGCGTGAAGGTCAGCGTCACGCCGAACGGCTTGTATTCGACGCCGATCTGGCACGAGCGGCGCCCGAACAGGTCGGTCGAGCAGTCCTGGCTTTTAGGAAGCGGGATCTCGCCTCCCGCGGTGAACTTGGCGGTCTCGCCCGAGATGGCCGTCAGGGTCGGCTCGGCGAGAACGCGCGAGACGCCGGCGCGCTCGAAGGCGCGCAGCGTCGCCGACACCGAGCCGCCGCCGGCCTTGAAATTGGTGCTCAAGGTATCGGTGAGGACACCGCGCTGCAGGGGAAAAGGGTTGATCGAGGCGAAATCGAGCGCCGACCAGCTCCCGGCCACGTCGACGCCGAGCTGCTTGAGGATGGAGCGCGAGACTTCCGCGACGGTGACGCGCAGCATCACCTGATCTTTGCCCTTGATGGTCAGGGAATTGACGACGGCGCCCTTCGTGGCGGCGCCCCCGCCCGAGACGCCGACAAAGGCGCCGGCGATGTCGACCGCCTGCTGGGCCTCGGCGGCGGAGGCGACGAGACCCGTCAGCAGGATCGAGTCGCCGGCGGGCTTCACCTCGATGCGGGCGCCCGGCAGTGCGGTCCGGAGGGTCTGGCGGAGGGCGTTGAGGTCGCGGCCGACGATCACCTCCAAGGCGGCGATCTGGCGTCCGTCGCCATCCATCACGAAGACCGACGTAGCGCCGTTCTCCATGCCGATCAGGAAAACCTTGCGGGTC
>DASQLE010000402.1:0-9915 GCA_035630175.1 Beijerinckiaceae bacterium | reverse complement strand
TACCGTTGTTGCCGTTGCCGTTACCGTTGTTGCCGTTGTTGCCGTTGCCGTTGTTACCGTTATTGCCGTTGCCGCTGACCCACACACGACCAACCGACTCGATCTCACTGGCCTTGCTTGATCCGCCAGCTTTGCTACTCGGCGTCTGGTCGGGTCTGCGGCCGAACTTAACCTCGGCCGCAGCCGAGTTGGACCAAGATCGGCCGGGGCCAAAGCCCGTGTTGCCGAAATCCGATGTTTTCGGCGCTGCCGCGGTTGGCGCGACAGGCGCTTGAACCGCGCCTGCTCCGGTCACGGGAGCGACGACAGCCGCGCGAGGTGCACCCGGCTGCACGACCGGCATCGGCCCCTTGCCGGACAGGCTCAGGCCGGGCGTTCCGCCGACGCGCACGCTGGCCCGCTGGCCCGGCGTAATGTCTGCGGTCTGGCCGGTGACGAAATCGGCGACCTGGACGCGGCCCCGTTGAACATTGACGTTTGCGCCTTGCCGCGAGACCTGGACGTCAAACCGCGTTCCCTTGACGACCGCCGCCATGAAAGGCGTCTCGACCGTGAAGTGCGGCGCGTTCTGTGTCTCGACATCGACCGTAATCCGGCCCGACTTCTGCAGGACAGTCGTTCGCTGGGCACCTGCCCCGGCCTGGACCGATAGGGCCGATTTCGGACCGACCGTCACCATGTCTTGGCCGTGCACGAGCAAGGCTCGCCCGTCCGGACCTGTCGAGATTGTGCTGCCCTGCGGCACGGCCATGCCGGGCGCGAGTAGCGTTGGCGCAGCCCCGTTCGCGCTCATCCAGGCCTTGCCGCTGACCTTGCCGACGACCCAGTCCTGCGCAAGGGCGTGCGAACCGAGCAGCATCCATACGGCCACGCCGATGGCCGACGCCACGATCGTTCTCATTATCTTCTTCCAGATAGCCCCGGGCGAATCCTTGCACGCCGCTTCCTTACGGCCGCTTAAGGGAGCTCATAAAAGTCGAACGCCACCATCCAAGACGATGCCTGCACGATCCAGGCGAAGTGAGAGTTAACGAATTGGCAATGGGTTAGAAGAATCTCCGGATATAGAGCAGAAACTGGTCGATCGTTGCTTGCGCCAAGGGGCCCGGCGAGGCGGTATCCGCGACCTTCACGGCGTCGACGAAATGATTCAGCTCTGCGCCGAGGATCAGGTTGGGGAGGGGCATGACCTCGATTGTGACCTGACCAAGCTGACCTTTGGCGCGCCATTGGAGATCGTTGGCGGCGCTGGTTGTCCCGTAGACCGAAAACGAGAAGGAGGTTCTCAGATTGGGTAGCCACACATGCTCATACGATGCGATGGCCGAGAACCCTTTCGTCTTCCTGATCGCCCCGGAGGCATCGGCGATGTAATCGGACGCAAAATGCGGGATGCCGAGGTAGTCCAGCGCGCCCTCGGCGACCGCCCCGGATACCATGATGCGCCCATGCGTCGTGCCGAAGGTCTGCCGATACTCCGCGCCCACCGACCCCGCGAAGCCGAGTTCCCTCGTTCCGTCCGGGCAGGAGCAGCCCAATGCCTCTTCGCGCGTGAGTCCGTGCGCCGCGACGGCTGCGTGAGCGTTGCCCCAAGCCTGATTCAGGTGAACGGCCGCAACCAGATCCGGGAGCCGCTCCTTGCGATACAATGCCCAAACCTCGTCGTCACGCCGCCGGTAGGAGCCATCTTCGAGAGCCAAGGTTGCCGAGAGACCGTCGGTCACCGGTGACGTCACCGCGAAAACGTTGGTCGTACGGTAAGACGTATAACCGGGCTTGTGGTTGAAGCCTGGATTGTAGTCGAAAAACGAGAATCGGCGACCAAGGGTGAACGCCCCCATGGAAGCCCATGCGTCGTCGACGAAGACTGGCCCCACCTCTGCAGGACTGACGTCAGCCACGGAGGTGTTGCTGGGGCGCACATGGATCCAGAGCGGGCCGTATTCTGTCGGGGTCACCATCGACAGGTGCGGCCGCAGCAGGGCGTATCCGCCGAGCCTATGTTTGTTCCCGGTCCGCGACTCGGTTCCATAAGCCACGGCGGGCGAACCGTCGGCATTACGCATGGTATTGGCGTGGACATCGTTTTTCGCGACGTCGTCGGCGAACGCTGCCGTGACATCGAGCCCCAGACGGATGCAGGTGCTGAAGTCGAGCAGCCTGATGAAGCCTGGGCCGGCATCGGGACAATGCGTCACCGGTGTCCCGGCTGCGGATTCCTGCGCTGCCGTCGTGTTGATGCTTGCGCACAACAGGGCGGTGGCAGCGCCAATCGCAAGCGTAAGCCGAGCCACGACGTTTAACCCGTTCGGAGAGTGCCGGCCCCGGCTCGTTGGCTATCCAAAACTCGCGAGGCTGAGCCGAACCTATGCGGGCATGGTGAACGGTTGGTAAATTCGCACGCGCAACCGTATCGGGGGTTCGCATCCCGCCTCGCCGCCACCGGCATGGTTACGCTTTTAACGGCCACTTAGCTAAGATTGCTAAGGCCTCCTTAGCTCTCGCCGCCGCAAGCTTGCGATCGGGGCGGGGCCAAAGGAGATGATCGATGCGGGTTCTTCTTCGTGCACTTTCGCTGGCTGCAGCACTCGTCTAGGCCAATGCAACGTTTGCCTGTCCGAGTGACGTCTGGCCCCACCAATTGAGCGGGTCCGAAGTCACCGCTCCTCTGACGGACATGGTCCTGCTCAACCACGAGGACGATAACCCGGCTGCTCCCCAATCAATGGCCGAGGCATGGAGCGCATCGCCCGAATGGGACCAAATCGACTTTTTGCCAAGCCCGGCGGAGCAGGCCGGCTTTGGCCTAGGCATCAGGATCCTCGTCGATGATGAGGGCGAACTCCTGATGGATGTTGCCCATACTGGATCGACCGAGCCGGCGCCGATCGCCGTATCCATCGCCCTGGAGGGCTTCGAGGATCGGTAAGCTGCGCCGCACAGGGTTTACGAAAATCTTCTGCCAAGCTGAAACGCTGTCGCTGGCAGGGCGTTTTGCGGCTGGTGGCTACGTCCACCGTTAGGGACGGCACAATCGCGGCCTCGTCGTGGTCCTCATTCCCGACGGGGCCGTTTGGCGCCTGCGGATGCACTGAGCGCTTGGGCCTCCGGGGTGGGGCGGACCTCGCCGTGGTGGCCCCTCTCCACCATCTTTGGGTGTTCGCCTCGGGCACCTGTAACGGTGCGTATTTCCGTATCGGGGGGCGCATCGAACCGCCACAAAGGCTCCTTAGGGCGGCCGTCCCTGTTCCCACCGTGACCCTCGCCATGAATGGATCGCTGCCTGCGAGAGCCGCCTCGCAGATCGGAATTCCGTCGCCGGATGCGGCGATCTCGGCGCGCGCCCTCGTCAAGCGCTTCGGCGACCTGCGCGCCGTCGACGGCATCGACCTCGACGTGCCGCGCGGCATGATCTTCGCGATCCTCGGGCCGAACGGCGCCGGCAAGACGACTCTGATGCGCATGCTCGCCACGCTGATCACGCCGGACGAAGGCGCGGCCAGAATCCTCGGCCACGATCTCGTCGGCGAGCCGCACGCGGTGCGCGCCTCGATCGCCATGACCGGTCAGTTCGCGTCTCTCGACGAGGATCTGACCGGCCGCGAGAACCTGCTGCTGCTGGCTCGGCTGTGGGGCTTTCGCGGACGAGCGGCGCGGGCCAGGGCCGACGACCTTCTGGCCGCTTTCGACCTGGAGGACGCGGCGGGCAAGCAGGTGAGGTCCTATTCCGGAGGCATGCGGCGCCGGCTCGACATCGCCGCTTCGCTGATCGTGACACCCGGAATCCTGTTCCTCGACGAGCCGACGACCGGGCTTGATCCGAACGCGCGTCAGGGCGTGTGGCGCATGATCCGCGACATGGCGGAATCCGGCGTCACGGTCCTGCTCACGACGCAATACCTCGAGGAGGCCGACCAACTCGCCGAACGGATCGCGGTGATCGATCACGGCCGCAAGATCGCGGAAGGGACCAGCCGCGAGCTGAAGGCTGCGACCGGCTCCGGGTGCCTACACGTGACGCTCGCCGAGCCGCGCCGTCTCGACGAGGCGGCGCGGATTTTGGAAGCGCATCTCGGCGGCTCGGCGCAGCGCAGCGCGGAGAGCGCGTCGCTGTCGATCGTCGCCAGGAGCGCAGGGGAGGCCAGCGAGGTTCTCGCCGCCCTGACGGCCAGCGGCATCGGGCTCGCCGACTTCTCGATGGGCAGTCCAAGCCTCGAAGAGGTTTTCTTCGCCCTGACGGGCGGCGAGGCGGCGGCGACGCTCGGGGACGCGGCATGAACGACGTCTCCGCAAGGCCCTTGCGTTTCACGGCCGTGCCGCGTCCACCGGCGCCGTCCGCCTTGTCCAACGCGCTCGTCTTCGGCTGGCGGGCCGTGCTCAAGTTCCGCCACGTTCCCGAGCAGCTGTTTGATCTGGTCATGACGCCGATCATGTTCACGCTGCTGTTCACCTTCGTGTTCGGCGGCGCCCTGGCCGGCTCGCCGCGCGAATACCTGCAATTCTTCCTGCCCGGCATTCTCGTCCAGACCGTCGTCTTCAACGCGGTCTATTCCGGCATGGGCCTCTCCACGGATCTCGGCAAAGGCCTGTTCGATCGCTTCCGATCGCTGCCGATCTGGTCGCTCGCCCCGTTCGCCGGGCTGATGGTCGGCGATGTCCTGCGCCACCTCGTCGCCGGCGCCATCATCCTCGCCATCGGGCTGATGCTCGGCTATCGCCCGGAGGCGGGGGTGCCCGGTGTCATCGCCGCCTTCGCGCTCCTGCTCGCGGTCGGCTTCGGCACCGGCTGGGTCTTCATCGTGCTCGGCCTCCTCATCCGCACCCCGACGACCGTGATGACCCTCGGCTTCACGTTCCTGTTCCCGCTCGTCTTCGCCTCCAACATCATGGTGGAGCCCGCAACCATGCCGGATTGGCTGCGCCTGTTCGTCGAGGTGAACCCGATCTCCCTGATCACGACCGCGATCCGCGGCCTCATGAGCGGCGGCGCAACCATCGTCGATGTCGCGTTGGCGCTCGTGGCGCCGGCCGCTCTCACCCTTCTCCTCGCGCCCGTCACCCTTTGGCTCTACCGGAAGCAATAAGGGATGAACTTGATCACCCTCCGCTCTTGGAAGCCTTGATCAAGAGCCAGTCTCGCAGCAAGGCATTGCGAACGAGATCGCTCCTCTCCCCGTTGCACTCCTGGCTTGTCCGCCCCGCTTTTTCCCATAGACTTTCGCCAAGGCGGTAAAGTTCGCCAACGAACATGGGAAGGGAGGATGGCCCATGGTGTCGCTCATCAAGTGGCACGCGCTGCTCGCCGCGGCCTTCGCCTGCACGCTGATCGGAAGCTGGCCGGCGCTTTCGCAATCGGCCGGCGCCGTATCTGCCGGCGGCGCCCCCAGCGGAGCGGAAGCGGGGGTCCCGCCCGGCTTCAAGGTGGATCCCGCCTGGCCGAAGGCGCTGCCCAACAATTGGATCATCGGCGCCGTCGCGGGCGTTGCTGTGGACAAGCGCGACCACATCTGGATCGTGCATCGTCCCGCCACCCTCGCCGCCCGGCAGCTCCTCGCCGAGAAGAGCCCGCCCGAGACCACCTGCTGCGTCCGGGCTCCGCCGGTGCTGGTGTTCGACCGGGACGGCAACCTGCTCCGGCATTGGGGTGGGCCTGGCCAGGGCTACGAGTGGCCGGCGGTCGAGCACGGCATCTATGTGGACGCGAACGACAACGTCTGGCTCGCCGGCAACGGCGAGAAGGACCACCACATCCTGAAGTTCACGCTCGACGGCCGCTTCCTCCTGCAGATCGGGCGTGCCGGGCGGTCCACGGGCAATGCCGACACCGCCAATCTGAACCGCCCGGCCGACGTCGAGGTCGATACCGAGGCCCGCGAGCTGTTCGTTGCGGACGGCTACGGCAACCGCCGGGTCATCGTGTTCGACAGCGAGACCGGCGCCTACAAGCGGCATTGGGGCGCCTATGGCGGCAACCCGGCCGACGACAGCGTCGCCGCCTATAGCGGGCAGAACGTCTACGACCCGGACCGCCCGCCCTCGCGTCAGTTCGCGAGCCCGGTGCATTGCGTGCGCCTGACCCGCGACGGGCTGGTTTATGTCTGCGACCGGACCAATGACCGCTACCAGGTGTTCCGGCGCGACGGCACGTTCGTGTCCGAGCATCTCATCGCGCCGCGCACGCGCCTGAACGGCAGCGTCGCGGACCTCGTCCCCTCGCGCGACGGCGAGCAGCGCTTTCTCTTCAGCGTCGACAACTCCAACGGCGTCGCGCGTGTCATCCGGCGCGCCGACGGGACGGTGCTATCCACCTTCGGCCGGCCCGGCCGCTACGCCGGACAGTTCCACGTGCCGCACAACATCGCCGTCGACAGCGAGGGCAGCCTTTATATATCCGAGGTCGACACCGGCCAGCGCGTGCAGCGCTTCGTGCGGACCTCGGGTTGAAAGTGGAGCGGGCGGCTCACCGCCCGCCGTTTCTTCAGTAGGAAATGTCGCGGATCTGCTTGGCGCGTGCCGAGGCGGCGCCGAGCAGGAAGGCGAGGTCGGTGCCGCTGGAGACGAAGCGGGCGCCCATCTTGAGGTATTGGGCGATCAGGTCGGGCCGCGCGGCGAGGCCGCCGATGCCGACATGTTTGCCGTGCCGCTTGCACGCCTCGATGGTGCGGGCGAACGCCTCGCGCACGCGCGGATGATCGGGCTGGCCGACTAGGCCCATGCTGTTCGTCAGATCGCTTGTGCCGATGAACAGCATGTCGAGGCCGTCCACCGCCGCGATCTCCTCCACCCGCTCGAGCGCCGCCGTGTTCTCCAGCATGGTGACCACCATGGTGGCGTCGTTCATGGCGGCATAGGCCTCGGCGGTCGGGAAGCTCTGGTAGCGCAGCGGGAAGACCTGCGCGCCGGGGGCGGAGCGCTTGCCCCAGGGCGGGAAGCGAGCCGCGGCGACGAGCTCGCGCACTTCCTCGACCGTCTCGATCTCCGGCGCGATGATGCCGAGCGCGCCGCCGTCGAGGGCGCGCCCGACATGCTCCGGGCGGATGCTCGGCACGCGCACCATGGCGGTGATGCCGGCGCCGAGCGCGGCCTGGCAGATTTGGCTGATCTGCTCCTCCGTGAAGGTGCTGTGCTGCATTTCCACGTAAAGGGAATCGAACCCCGCGGTCGCGGCGATCTGCGCGATGTCCATCGAGCGCACGAGCCGCACGCTCATCGAGATGACGACCTCGCCGCGTTTGAGCTTGTCCTTGGCAGGGTTGCGGAGGAGATCGGCGGCGCGCGGGCGTGCGGCCGGTGACGCCGTCGCGGGACCCGCCGTTTGGGCCGTGGCGGCGGGCACGATCGCGCCCGTCAGGGCGGCGCCGAGCGCGGCGAGGCCGCCGCCCGCCAGAACGTCTCGTCTCTTCATCCTCACGTCTCCTCCGACAGAGCCCGGCGACTGTGATGGCGGACCCGTCGCTTAGCAAGCGAGCCGCCGAAGCGGCTGCCCGCAACCTTCTCCGCGCCCAGCGGTTATGAAGAGCCCGCCGAACCGAGGAGCTCCACCGATGGGCAACGCGCTCCGCGAGCCTCTGTCGCACCGCTCGCTTCACCTCTGCATCGATATGCAGCGCATCTTCTCCGCGGAGGGGCCGTGGCCGACGCCCTGGATGGAGCGGGTGCTGCCGGTCGTCACGCGGATCGCCGAGCGGTTTCCCGAGCGCACGGTGTTTACGCGCTTCATCACGCCGGAGAGGCCGGAAGACGCGACGGGCCGGTGGCGCGCCTATTACGAGCGCTGGCGACCGGCGACGCTCGAGCATCTCGACCCGCGCCTGCTCGATCTTATGCCGCCGCTCGCCAGCCTGGTCCCGCCGGCGCAGGTCTTCGACAAGCCCGTTTACTCGGCCTTTGCCGGCCATCGGCTGCATCAGCACCTGCAGGAGCGCGAGGCGGACGCGCTGCTCGTGACCGGGTCCGAAACGGATGTGTGCGTCCTCGCCACGGTTCTCGGCGCCGTCGATCTCGGCTACCGCGTGATCCTCGTCACGGACGCCGTGTGCAGCTCGTCGGACCAGGGTCACGACAACCTGCTCGAGGTCTACAGCTCGCGCTTCAGCGTGCAGGTCGAGACGGCGGACAGCGAAACCATTCTGGCGAACTGGCCGGCCTGACGCTGGATCGCCCGATTGGCCGGGCGGGCGGCTGTCGCTTCGACACCCCGCGCGGACCTTCTTCGATCCTCGCGCGTTTCCGGAAAGCACCCCTCCAGGCCCCGGGCTCCCATGAATATCGAACCTGATCGCACCACGCTGCAGGGCGAGCCTGCGTCGCCGCAGGCCCTACATCGCTCGCGCGTTCGCGAAGGCCTCCCGTATCCGCTCGGGGCGACCTGGGACGGGCTCGGGGTCAATTTCGCGCTGTTCTCGGCCCATGCCACGAAAGTGGAGCTGTGCCTGTTCGATGAGCGCGGCGAGCAGGAATTGGAGCGCGTCGACCTGCCGGAATACACCGACGAGGTTTGGCACGGCTACCTGCCCGACGCCCGGCCCGGCACCACCTATGCCTATCGGGTGCACGGCCCCTACGAGCCCGAGGCTGGGCACCGCTTCAATCACAACAAGCTCGTGCTCGATCCGTACGCCAAGCAGATCGTCGGCAGCCTCGAATGGAACCCGGCTTTGTTCGGCTACCGGATCGAATCGGGCGACGACCTCACCTTTGACGAGCGCGACAGCGCTCGCTTCACCATGAAAGCGCGCGTCATCGACCCCGCCTTCACCTGGGGTCGGGACCGGCGCCCGAACATCCCGTGGGAGAAAACGGTCCTCTACGAAACGCATGTGCGCGGCTTCACCATGCGTCACCCGGCCGTGCCGGAAGCGTTGCGCGGGACCTATGCGGGCCTCGCCAGCCAGGAGGTCGTCGATTATGTCGCCGCCCTCGGCGTCACCGCCGTCGAGCTCCTGCCGGTCCACACCTTCGTCGACGACAGCTACCTGACCGACAAGGGGCTGACCAACTACTGGGGCTACAGCACCCTGTCGTTCTTCGCCCCGGCGCGCCGCTACGCCGCCAACCGCGAGTTCGCCTTCGCCGAGTTCAAGGAGATGGTCGCGCACCTGCACGAGGCCGGTCTCGAGGTCATCCTCGACGTGGTCTACAACCACACCGCCGAGGGCAACGAACTCGGGCCGACCCTGTCGTTCAAGGGCATCGACAACGCCTCCTACTATCGGCTCGCGCCGGACCGGCGCTACTACATCAACGACACCGGCACCGGGAACACGGTCAACCTCAGCAACTCCCGCGTGCTGCAGATGGTGACCGACAGCCTGCGCTACTGGGCGCAGGATATGCGCGTCGACGGCTTTCGCTTCGACCTCGCTACCATTCTCGGCCGCGAGCCGCAGGGCTTCGACGAGGACGGCCGCTTCCTCGACGCCTGCCGCCAGGACCCCACCCTGAGCCAGGTCAAGCTGATCGCCGAGCCGTGGGATTGCGGGCCGGGCGGCTACCAGGTCGGGCGCTTCTCGCCCGGCTGGGCGGAATGGAACGACCGCTTCCGCGACACCGTGCGCGCCTATTGGAAGGGCGAGGAGGGCAAGCTACCCGAGCTCGCCGCGCGCCTGACCGCCTCCGCCGATCTCTTCAACAAGCGCGGGCGCAAACCGTGGGCATCGGTGAACTTCATCACCGCCCATGACGGCTTCACGCTCAACGACCTCGTCTCGTACAACGACAAGCACAACGAAGCGAACGGCGAGGACAACCGGGACGGCCACTCCCACAACCTGTCGCACAATCACGGCGCTGAGGGGCCGACCGACGACCCTGGCATCCGCGCCGTGCGGTTCCGGCAGATGCGCAACCTCCTGTCGACGCTGCTCCTCGCCCGCGGCACGCCGATGCTGCTCGCCGGCGACGAGTTCGCGCGCA
>DASQLE010000401.1:0-8445 GCA_035630175.1 Beijerinckiaceae bacterium | reverse complement strand
TTGTCGCGGAAGAACTCGCCCATGGCGCAGCCCGAGAAGGGCGCCAGGAACTGCATCGGCGCCGGGTCCGAGGCGGTCGCCGCGACGACGATGGAGTATTCGAGGGCGCCGTTCTCCTCCAGCGTCTTGACGAACTGGGCCACCGTCGAGCGCTTCTGGCCGATCGCCACGTAGACGCAATACAGCTTGATCTTCTCGTCGCCGGTGGCGTTGAGCGGTTTCTGGTTCAGGATCGTGTCGAGGGCGATGGCCGACTTGCCGGTCTGGCGGTCGCCGATGATCAGCTCGCGCTGGCCGCGGCCGATGGGGATGAGCGCGTCGACGGCCTTGAGCCCGGTCGCCATCGGCTCGTGCACGGATTTCCGCGGGATGATGCCGGGCGCCTTGACGTCGACGCGGCGGCGCTCGCTCGCCTCGATCGGGCCCTTGCCGTCGATCGGGTTCCCGAGCGCGTCGACGACGCGGCCGAGCAGGCCCTTGCCGACCGGAACGTCGACGATCGAGCCGGTCCGCTTGACGGTCTGGCCTTCGGCGATCTCGCGGTCGGAGCCGAAGATGACGATGCCGACGTTGTCGGTCTCGAGGTTGAGGGCCATGCCGCGCGTGCCCGACTCGAACTCGACCATCTCGCCGGCCTGCACCTTGTCGAGGCCGTAGCAGCGGGCGATGCCGTCGCCGACGGACAGCACCTGACCGACTTCCGTGACCTCGGCCTCGGCTCCGAAATGCTGGATTTGTTGCTTGAGGATCGCGGAGATCTCAGCGGCACGGATGTCCATCAGCGGACCTCTTTCATGGCAAGACGAATGGAGTTGAGCTTGGTGCGCAGGGAGGCGTCGACCATGCGGCTGCCGACCTTGACGACGAGGCCGCCGATCAGGCTCGGATCGATCCTGATATCGAGATCGACTTCGGCTTTCGCCACCTCGCGCAAGGCGGACTTGATGTCGCCCACCACCCGCTCGGAGGGCTGCTCGGCGAGCGTCACCTGCGCGCGCACGATGCCCTTGTGATCGGCGACGAGCGAGCGATAGGCGCGGATCATGTCCGGCAGCGCGAACAGCCGGCGGTTGGTGGCGACGAGACGGATGAAATTGCCGGCAAAGCCGCCGATTTCGGCCCGCTCCAGGATGGCGCCGACCGCGCGCTCCTGCTCTTCGGCGGTGAAGACGGGGCTCCTGACGAGGCGCTGCAGGTCGGGGCTGTCGCGGAGGAAAGCGTCGAAGCGGTCGAGGTCGGTCGAGACGGCGTCGATGGCGCGCTGCTCTCGGGCTAGGTCGAAGAGGGCCGACGCATAGCGGCCGGCAACGCCCGATACGACAGTTCCGGTCTGCGAACCGTTTTGAGGCACGTGAAAGTCTCTCGGCTCTCGCGTTCCGGCCTGATCGCGCCGGGATGGCGGCGGCTAGGGCGCGACAGATGTGGAATGGCGCAATTCGCGGGAAAGCCCCCGCCAGAAAGGCGCGCGTGCCCCTAGCATGGGTTCCGGGAGGGCGCAACCTGTGGGGCGCCTCCGCGCCGGCACACTTAGTTCGCGGTCAGGCTGCGGATGCGCTGGACGACGGCGTCGCTCTCATAGGGTTTTGCGATCGGCGGGCCGGCCTCGCACAACTCGCCGGCGAGCTCGGCCGAGCTGGAGATGCCGGAGGTTACGATCACCCGCACGTCCGGGAGGCGCCGGCGGATCCAGCGCGCCAGCTCGAGACCGCTCGATGGGCCCGGCAGCTCAAGATCGGCGAAGACGATATCGACCTTCAGCTTCGAGCCGAGCACCGCGATGGCATCGTTCGCGCTCCCGGCTTCGAGAACGCGGTAGCCGCAATCGCGCAGATACTCGGCGATGACGATCCGGACGAGAACCTCGTCATCGACGACGAGAACGGTCGGCGTCTCAGCGCGCACGGGAATTTTGATGTTCGACATGGTTCGGCCACGTTGCGGGCCTTCTTTGTTCCTGGAACGAGGTGCGGCTGTCAAGCTCCATCCGAGCATCTCTGACCAGGTCAGGCGTTGCTTCGTCAGCCCTTCGGCGTCGCGCACGGGATGATGTTTGAAGGCGCGATGCGCTCCGCCTCGTCCGGCGGCGCGAAGACGGCCAGGTAGCCGAGGTTGCCGTCCAGATCAGAGACCGCGATCTGCCGGTAGCCGACCGCCGCGAATTCGCAGGCGAGGAGCTTGCGCGGCGTGCCGTGCTGGTCGGTCGGCCGATCGAGGTCGACGACGCCGACGCGCGCGCCCGGCCGCAGCGCCGGCATGAGATTGTGCAGGAAGGCGAAGGGCTGCGCGATCTCGTGATACATGTGCACGAGGATGGCGACGTCGACCGAGCGCGGCGGCAGGCGCGGATCGTGCGGGTCGCCCTCCGCCACCGTCACATTCGTCAGGCCCTCGCGGCCAACCCGCTCGGCGAGGCCCGCAAGGTAGCGCGGCAGGACATCCTGTCCGAAGACCCGGCCCGCGGGTCCCACGACGCGCGCCAGCCGGACCGTATGGTAGCCGCTGCCGGCACCGATATCGGCGACCGTCATGCCGGGCGCGATGCCGAGGCGGCGAACGAGCTGCCCGGCTTCATCGACGGCATCGCGCTCCTTCTCGCTGGCCCAGATCGGGCTGATGATCTCGGCCACGGGCCGGTCGAGTTTCGGGAACGCGCTCGCGGGCGCGCCTGACGGCGCGAGCGGCCCGACCTGCGCCAGGGCGGCCGTCGCGACCAGGTGCAAGGCCGCCGATAGGCGCAGCAGCATGGCGAGATCCCTCGATGGACGTGGACACGGGGCAACGCCCGCGAAGGCATGCCGGTTCGCGCTGCGCCGCCGTAGCCAGCCGTCACAAGAAGCTCTGCGGATCGACATCGATGGCGACGCGCACGCTGCCGCGCGGCTTTGGCGCGCGCTCCAGCCAGGCGCGCAGATAGCCCTGCAGGTCGATGTCGCGCCCGGTCTTGACGAGCAGCCGGAAGCGATAGCGCCCGCGGATCAGGGCAAGCGGCGCCTCGGCCGGGCCGAGCAGCACGATCCCGTCGGGCGCCTCGGCGGCGCGCGCCATCGCGCGGGCGTGGTCCTCCGCCTTGTCGCGCTCGGCGGCCGAGACGACCAGCGCCGCGAGCCGGCCGAAGGGCGGCAGGCCGGCGGCCCGCCGCGCCGCCGTCTCCTCGCGGTAGAACCGCTCGGCGTCGCCGGAGACGAGCGCGGCGATGACGGGATGTTCGGGCTGATAGGTCTGCACGAGGGCGCGGCCGAGGCCGATGCCGCGCCCGGCTCGCCCCGCGACCTGCTGCAGCAACTGGAAGGTGCGCTCGGAGGCGCGCGGATCGCCCGAGGTGAGGCCGATATCAGCGTCGAGCACGCCGACGAGCGTGAGGCCCGGAAAATTGTGGCCCTTGGCGACGAGCTGCGTGCCGATGACGATGTCGAACGCGCCGTCCGCGACGGCGGCCAGTTCCTGCCGCAGACGCTCGGCACCGCCCGGAAAATCGCTCGACAGGACGATGCTGCGCTTGTCCGGGAAGAGCGTCGCGACCTCTTCGGCGATGCGTTCGACGCCGGGGCCGCAAGACACGAGCGAGTGCACCGCCCCGCAGGCGACGCAGGCCTCGGGCCGGCGTTCGACATGGCCGCAATGATGGCAGACGAGCGCGCGCCGGAAGCGGTGCTCGACGAGCCAGGCGGAGCAGTTTGGGCACTCGTAGCGGTGCGCGCAGGCCCGGCACAGGGTGAGCGGCGCATAGCCGCGCCGGTTGAGAAAGAGGAGCGTCTGCTCGCCGCGCGCGAGCGCGTCCTCCATGGCGAGCACGAGGGTCGGCGACAGCCAGCGTCCCGGCACCATCGCCTCCCCCTTGAGGTCGACGGCGCGGATGTGCGGCAAGGAGCGGCCGCCGAAGCGCTCGGGCAGATCGAGCCGAGCGTAGCGTCCGCGCTCGGCATTGACGCGCGTCTCGATGGCGGGCGTCGCCGAGGCGAGGACCACTGGGCAACGCTCGAGACGCCCCCGCACCACGGCCATGTCGCGGGCGTGGTAGTGGACGCCGTCCTCCTGCTTGTAGGCGGCCTCGTGCTCCTCGTCGACGACGATGAGGCCGAGGTGCCGATAGGGTAGGAACAGGGCCGAGCGGGCGCCCGCCACCACCTTCACCTCGCCGTCGGCGATGCCGGCGAAGAGCCGCTCGCGGCGGCGCCCGGAGACGCCCGAATGCCACGCCGCCGGCCGCGTCCCGAAGCGCTGGGCGAAGCGGTCGAGGAACTGGCCCGTGAGGGCGATCTCGGGCATCAGGATGAGGGCCTGGCGATCGTGCCGCACCGCCTCGGCGACGGCCTCGAAATAGACCTCCGTCTTGCCCGAGCCCGTCACGCCCTCGAGCAGGACGACCGGGGCACCAGAACGACGCGCGGGCGCGCCATCAAACCCTCTCCCCGGCGGTGACAGGGTCGGATAAGGGGGATGCGCCCCCTCCGGACCTGGTGTTTCCCCCCCACCCGGTGCGCTCCGCTCACTCGACCGGTCCCCCGTGGCGAGAGGGTTGGCGAAGGTGGCGACAGCGGCGGCGAGGACGTGGGCGGCGGCGCGCTGCGCCTCCGACAGGCACGCACCGGCGTGTTCGGGGTCGGGGCGCTCGGCGATCGGCTCCGGGGGCAAGGCCACGGTCTCCAGCGCACCCTCGTCGACGAGGCCGTCGATCACGCCGGCGCTCACCGACGCCGCCTGCGCCAATTCGCGCTTGACGTGGACGAGGCCGCCCGCCGCGGCGGCAAGGACGCGCGCCCGCGCCGGCGTCATCCTTTTCGGCGCCGGACCGGCGAGGCGAACGCCGATCCGAGCCACTTCCGCGCGTCCTTCCTCCGGCAGCTTGAGGGCGAGGGCCAGGACGGAGCCCTTGGGGGCAAGGGTATACCAGGCCATCCAATCGACCAGCCGCCGCATCGGCTCCGACATCGGCGGTGCGTCAACCGTGCGAGCGACGCTCTTGAGATTGGAGGCGGCGCCCGCGCGGAGGCCCCATACGACCCCAACGGTTTCGCGCGTGCCGAGCGGCACGCACACGGCGTCGCCCTCCTTAAGATCCAGACCCGCGGGAACGGCGTAGCTATAGGCCGTGTCCAGCGCCAGCGGCATCAGGACGTCGGCGACGAGAGAGTTCATGCGGGTGGACGGGCTTTTAACGGAATCGAAAGGCATCGCTGGCACAAAACAGGAACATGTCAACTGCGACGCCGCTGTCGCGGCGGCGAGCCCGGATCCGGAAGCTGATGCCATGAGCAAGAACGGAGCGACGCCGCTTGCAGGCGCGGCCGACACGCAACGCGAGTCGATCGCATGGCTGCAATCGCTGGCCCGCGAACGCCGGCTCAGCCCCAAGACCGTGGAGGCCTATGGCCGCGATCTCCGCCAGTTCCTCGCCTTTCTCGTCCCGCATCTCGGCGAGCCGCCGGCGGCGGCCGCCATCGTCGCCCTCAAGCCGCTCGACATCCGCGCTTTCCTAGCGGCGCGGCGGGCGGACGGGATCGAAAGTCGCTCGCTCATGCGCCAGCTCGCCGCCTTGCGCTCCTTTGCCCGTTATCTCGAGCGTGAAGGCTACGGGGCCGCGTCCGCCTTCGCGGCCCTGCGCAGCCCCAAGGTCGCCAAGGGGCTGCCGCGGCCGGTGAGCCCCGCCGCCGCCATCGCCATTGCCGATCGGGAGACGCGCGCCGGCGAGGCCCACGAGGCCTGGGTTCTGGCGCGCGACGCCGCGGTGCTCGCCCTCCTCTACGGCGCCGGTCTGCGCATCTCCGAAGCGCTGGCCATCAAGCGCGAGGACGCCCCGGTCGGCGGCACCGACGTCGTGACCGTGACCGGCAAGGGCAATAAGGCGCGGTCCGTGCCGGTGATCGCTCCGGTGCGCGCCGCGGTCGACGAATACCTGACGCTCTGCCCCTTTCCGCTGCCCCCGCGCGGGCCGCTGTTCGTCGGCGTCAAGGGCGGTCCCCTGTCGCCCCGCATCATCCAGCTCGCCGTGGCGGAGCTGCGCGGCGCGCTCGGCCTGCCCGATACGGCCACCCCCCATGCGTTGCGTCATTCCTTCGCCACGCATCTCCTCGCGCGCGGCGGCGAGTTGCGCGCCATCCAGGAGCTTCTCGGCCATGCCTCCCTGTCGACCACCCAGATCTACACCAAGGTCGACAGCACCCGTCTCTTGGCCGCCTACGAGGCGGCCCACCCGCGCGCCGCCTTGCGTTAGATCACGATGCGCTTCGATCGGAACGCTTCGACGCAACCGTTTCGAAAGCGTTAAGCATGAGGTCCTTTCGAGAAGGCTTTCCCACTTTTCGGCATCGTGCGCCCCACCGGTAACGCGATGACAAGGATTCCGCCTTAGGCTCGATGCAGTAGAGCGTATATGGCGGGAAATGCCCGAAGCGAACCAGACCCCCTGCGCGCCGAGCCTGAGCTGGCCTTGGCGGGTCCTGCTCGCGGACGACGCCGCCAGCATGCGTAAGAGCTTGGCGACTGCCATCCGCAATTCCGACACGTCGATCGAGATCATCGAGGCGCTGACCGGGCGGCAAGCGCTTGAGGCGCTCGTCGAGCGATCGCCCGATATCGCCTTCGTCAATCTGCAACTGCCCGAGATCACCGGCGCTGAGGCGATCGCCTGGGCGAGCCGTCGCGGCATCCGGCCTTTGACGATCCTGATGTCGAACCAAGTCCTGCCGAAATGGGTCGAGATCTCGACCGAGCTCGGCGCCTACGAGTTCTGGCGCAAGCGCTTCGACCCCGCGCATGTGATGGAGCTGCTTCGCGCCTATCGGCTGATGCGCACGCCGATGAAGCTGCTGCTCGTGGACGGATCTGCGACCGCCCACGAGATCATCGGCCGCATGACGGCAAGCTCGCGCTTCGCCCTGGAAGTCGACCATTCCGACAGCGGCGATCATGCCCTGCGCCTTCTGCGCGAGACGCATTACGATCTGGCCTTGATTGATTCCGGTGCCTTGGGCGGGACGAACGGCTTCGACATCGGCTGCCAGGCACTCGCCCTTTCTCCCGCCACCAAGATCATCCTGATGGTGAGCGGCAACATCAGAGGCGCCAAACGGCTCGCCGGCCAATTCGGTCTGCGCTCGTTCCTGACGAAACCCTTTTATGCTTCCGATCTCGATTTTGCCCTGCACAGCGAGTTCGCGCTGCGCCGCCCATATTTGCTGAACGCCCTTGTAGCGCCGCCTCCCGCACGGGTCGCCGGCACGCACGGATAACGGGGCGCGCCCTTATGACTGACATGAATTGCGATCGGAGGCTGACAGGCTTCCGGGAAGCCGGCTTCGGCCGTCGGGGCGACCGCTCATGAAGCAAGCCGTGCAACGCGCGCCTGGCTCGGCCCCCGCTGGCGAGCCTGCTCTCAAAGTTCTGGTCGCCGATGCTGCGCCGGTGACCCGGCGCGTGCTGTGCGCCGTCGTCTCGACGGTGCTGCCGAACGCCACGGTGATCGAAGCGGTCAGCGGATCGCATGCCAGCAAGGCGCTCATGGACGCATCCGTCGACATCGCCTTCGTCGACATCGACATGCCCGACATGAGCGGCGCCGAGGCGGTTGCCCGCGCCCGCGAGAGCGGCGCCCGCCCGTTCGTGATCCTCATGGCTCAGGAGGCGCAGGCGGGATGGGAGAGCTTCTCCCGCGAGGTGGACGCCTACGAATTCCTGGAGAAGCCCGTCGAAGACGAGGACGTCCGGCAGATCGTCGCCAGCTACCGGCGCATGCAGCAGCCGTGCCGCGTTCTCGTCGCCGACGATTCCAAGACGTTCCGCCACCTCATCCGCAAGGTGCTGGCGCAGAGCCGCTTCGGCATCGGCGTCGACGTGGTCGACAACGGCGAGCTCGCCGTCAGCCTCGTCAAGCAGAACGCCTACGACGTCATCTTCCTCGATTACGACATGCCGGGCCTCGACGGTCTCGAGACCGCCTGCCTGCTACAGGAGACCTGCCCTACGGCTCGCGTCGTCATGGTTTCGGCGAGCGCCGACGCGTCGATCGAGCGCGCGGCGCGCTATTTCGGCGCCGTCGACTTCCTGACCAAGCCGTTCTACCAGACCGAGATCGACCGGGCCCTGCATCTCGCCTTCGAGCTGCCGCTGCCCTCGCTTCTCGACACCCCGGCCCCGCGCGCGGACGAACCCCGGTCGGCGACGGGATGACCTCCCCTTCAGGGGAGGGATCACGCCTCACATGTGGATGGCGCGCTTCTCGACGGCGAGCGCCGCCTCCTTGACGGCCTCGGTGAGCGTCGGATGGGCGTGACAGGTTCGGGCAATGTCCTCCGATGAGGCGCCGAATTCCATGGCGACGGCCAGTTCCGCGATCAGATTGCCGGCATCCGCGCCGACGATGTGCACGCCAAGAACCCGGTCGCTCGCCTTGTCGGCGAGGATCTTCACGAAGCCGTCGGTGGTGCGGTTGACCTTGGCGCGGCCATT
>DASQLE010000400.1:0-2233 GCA_035630175.1 Beijerinckiaceae bacterium | reverse complement strand
CGCGGCCGTCGGCGGCAAATCAAGCCGCGTTCGACGCCGCCGTGAACAAGGTGTCCGCCGCGGCGCGAGAGCTGATCGATTCCCTCGTCACCACCGCACCTCCCCGGGATCGCGAGATCGAGGCGCTGAAGGCCCGCGCGCGATCGGCGGCGCGGTTTCCGTCAGCATGACCGTTGATCTGCGAGCACAATCTGCTTTGCCCTCCGAGACCGCCAGCGCGGCAGAGTTGCTCGCGCGGCTGATCGCTTTCGATTCGACGAGCTCGAAATCGAATATGGGTCTCATCGAGTTTATCCGCGATTATCTTGCCGGACACGGCATCGGTTCCGCCCTTATCCCCTCGTCGGACGGCGGAAAGGCAGGCCTGTTCGCCACGATCGGGCCCGCCGGCGACGGCGGCATCGGCCTTTCCGCGCATAGCGACTGCGTTCCCGTCGAGGGCCAGACCTGGACGGGCGACCCGTTCGCATTGCGAGAGAGTGACGGCAGGCTGATCGGCCGCGGCACCTGCGACATGAAGGGATTCATCGCCTGCGTGCTGGCATCGGTGCCGAGGTTCGCCAAGCGGACGCTGAGCCGGCCGGTCCACATCATCATCTCCTATGACGAGGAGATCGGCTGCATCGGCGTGCGGCCGCTGATCGCGCGGCTCGGCAACGACTTGCCGCGACCGGCGGCCATCATCGTCGGCGAGCCGTCAGACATGCGCGTCATCGATGCGCATAAGCGCATCGATTCCTTCCGCACCATCGTGACGGGGCGCGAGGCGCATTCGAGCGTGCCGGCGCTCGGCGTCAACGCGATCTCCGCGGCGGCAGAGCTGGTGCGCGAGCTCGACCGGCTCGGCGCGGACGTGGCGAGCCGCCATCGCGATTCCCGCTTCGACCCGCCCTGTTCCACGGTGATGGTCGGCATCATTCGCGGCGGCACGGCGGGCAACATCGTACCGAAGACCTGCAGCTTCAATTGGCAGGTGCGGAGCCTGCCGAGCGCGCCGCCCGCCGAAGTGCCACGCGATTTCGAAGCCTTCGTGGAGGCGCGGCTCCTGCCGCGCATGCAGCAGGTGGCGGAAGACGCCAATATCGAGACCATCGCGCACAACACGGTGCCCGCGTTCGTCGCCGCCCCGGAATCCCCGGCAGTCGCGCTGGCCCGAAAGCTGACCGGCGCGAACGACACCTACGCCGTCTCCTATGGCACCGAAGCCGGGCTGTTCGAGCATGCGGGCTGCCCGGCGGTGATCTGCGGGCCCGGCTCCGTGGCGCAGGCTCACGCGGCCGACGAGTTCGTCAGCTTGGACCAGATGGACGCTTGCATGACATTCCTCGCGCGCCTCGCCGACGAGGCGTCCGCCTAGCGGCTAGTCTTCGCGCAAAGTCGCGGGGTCGAACTGGTAGCGGCTGTTGCAGAACTCGCAGGTCACCCAGACCTCACCGTCGACGATCATGTCGGTGAGCTCCTCTTGGGTGAAGCGCTTCAAGAGATCCTCCACCCGCTCGCGGGAGCAACTGCAATAGGATTGCAGCGGGATCGCGCGATAGGCGCGCACCTGCTCCTCGTGAAAGAGCCGATAGAGCAGCCGCTCCGGCGGCAGCATCGGGTCGAGGAGTTCATGGTCTTCCACGGTCTCGGCCAGCATCCGCGCACGCGTCCAGTCTTCCTCTTCCATGGACGGGGTGTTGACCGACTCATGACCCCCCTCTCGGGTGAGCTTCTGCACGAGGAGGCCGCCCGCCCGCCAGGCCCAGCCGGAGCTTTCGGTCTGGCCGGCACGGTAATGCTTGGCGACGGCGAGATAGATGAAGGTCGGAAGCTGCTCGGACTGGCGGAAATAGGTGTCCGCCGCCTCGGTCAGGGTTTCGCCCTCCAGAGGCACCACGCCCTGGTAGCGCTCAGTCTCGGAGCCCCTGTCGATGGTCATGGCGAGGTGGCCGTTGCCGAGCGGCGCGGCGCGGCCGTCGGCCTCCAGCGCGGCAACGGCATCGGCGGAGAAGCGCGCATAGCCGCGCAAGCGCCCGGGCACCTCATAGTCCGCGACCAGGAGATCGACCGGGCCGTCGGTCGTGGCCTGCAGGATGAACTTGCCTTCGGATTTGAGGGCAGCGCCGAGGAGCGCCGTCAGCGCCACCGCCTCGCCGAGAAGGCGTGAGACAGGCTCGGGATAGTCATGGCTGGAGAGGATATTGTCCACGGTCGGACCGAGCTTGACGAGGCGGCCGAACACGTCGGCATG
>DASQLE010000399.1:0-6110 GCA_035630175.1 Beijerinckiaceae bacterium | reverse complement strand
GTCGTCGTGCATGTCGGCTCGATCGCGGTGCGCGCCGGCGACAAGATCGCCAACCGCGCCTTCGTCGTCGATGCCGACGGCGACATCGTCGCCTCCTATGACAAGATCCACCTGTTCGACGTCGACCTGCCCGGCGGCGAGAGCTGGCGCGAATCGGCCACCTATACGGGCGGCGAGCGGGCCGTGCTCGCGGAAACGCCGTGGGGGCTCCTCGGCCTGACGATCTGCTACGACGTGCGCTTTCCCGCCCTCTATCGGGCGCTGGCCGAGGGCGGCGCGTCGTTCCTGTCCGCGCCCGCCTGTTTCACGCGGCAGACCGGCGAGGCGCATTGGCACGTGCTGCACCGGGCACGCGCGATCGAGACGGGCTCGTTCATGATCTCCGCCGCTCAGGGCGGCGTTCACGAGGACGGCCGCGAGACCTTTGGGCATTCCCTGATCGTCGACCCCTGGGGCCGCGTCCTCGCCGAGGCGGGAACCGAGCCGGGCGTGATCCTGGCCGAGATCGAGGTCGGCGGGGTCGCGGACGCCCGCGCCCGCGTCCCGGCCCTCCAGCATGCGCGTCCCTTCACGGTCGAAGTGGCGCGGGCGGCGAGCCCGCGGCAGCGCGCCGCGACCGGATGACGCCTTTCCGGCCCGCCGAGCCAGCCCATCTTAGCACTCACAAGCGTTGCGTGCTAAAGGCTGGCGCATGATCCGATACGCCCTCGCCTGCGAAACGGGCCACGAGTTCGAAAGCTGGTTCCCGGGCAGCGCCGATTTCGAGGCGCAGCGCGCCCGCGGGCTCGTCACCTGCCCCGTCTGCGACTCGCCGAAGGTTGCGAAGCAGATCATGGCGCCGTCCGTCGCGCGCACGGACAAGGCCGCGGGCCGCGCCGCGATGCCGGCGCCGCCGCCCGACGCGCAGCCGGAGGCAAGCAGCCCGCCGGCGCCGCCGGCCCAGCCGATGGCGGTGTTCTCCGAACGGGAACGCGAGATGCGTGCAATGGTGAAGGCGTTCCGCGAGCACGTCGCCCGCAACGCCGATTACGTCGGGCAAAGCTTCGCCGACGAGGCCCGCAAGATGCATTACGGCGAGACCGAGCACCGCTCGATCTACGGGGAAGCCAACCTCGTCGAGGCCAAGGAGCTGCTCGAGGAAGGCATCGAGGTCCATCCGCTCCCGCCCGTGCCTGACGAGCGCAACTAGCCTGGCGTGACGACGTTCTTCACGAGCGACACGCATTTCGGCGACGCGCCGCGCCTGCGCGTCGATAAGCGGCCCTTCGCGTCGATCCGTGAGATGGACGATGCCATCGTCGCGCGCTGGAACGAGACGGTCGCGGCCGACGACGAGGTCTGGCATCTCGGCGATTTCGCCTTCGGGCCGCCGGCCGACCGCGTCGCCGAACTGCTCGCCGCGCTGCCCGGCCGCAAGCACCTCATCATCGGCAACAACGACGGCCCCGCCACCCTAGAGCAACCGGGCTGGGCCAGCGTGGGGCACTATGCCGAGATCACGGTCGAGGGGAAGCGCCTCGTCCTGTGCCATTATCCGTTCCGCACCTGGAACCGAATGGGCCAGGGCGTCGTCGACCTGCACGGCCACAGCCACGGCCGGCTGACGCCGGCGCCGCGCCAATACGACGTCGGCGTCGACGTTTGGGATTTCCGGCCCGTGACGCTGGCGACGATCCTCGGCAAGCGCCGACGCGGCGTTGCTAATCGGGGGGCGGCCGCGACGTCCGCAAGGACTTGATCTGCGCCCGCCGGCTCTTGCCTTCCAGCCGCCGCTTCTTCGAGGCGAGCGTCGGCTTGGTCTTGCGGCGCGGCACCGGCCGCACCGCCGCCTGACGGATCAGCGCGGTGAGGCGATCGAGCGCGTCCTGCCGGTTCTGCTCCTGGGAGCGGAAACGCTGCGCCGTGATGACGAGGACACCATCCAGCGTCATGCGGCGGCCGGCGAGCTTGGCGAGGCGAACCGCGACGTCGTTCGGCAGCGACGGCGAGCGGCGCACGTCGAAGCGGAGCTGCACGGCGCTCGCCACCTTGTTGACGTTCTGCCCGCCCGGCCCGGAGGCGCGCACGAAGCTTTCCTCGATCTCGCGCTCGTCGAGCCCGATGGCGTCGGTCACCCGGATCATGGCATGAGCCGCACCGGACCGGGCGGCCGATCGGCCGCCACGGGTGCGTCGCGCTCGGCCGCGATCATGTAGTTGACGGCGGTGTCGCGGGCGACCAGCCACTGATCGGCGAGCGGGTTGTAGACGACGCCGCGCCGCTCGATCACCGACAAGCCGCCGGCCGCGATGGCCGCGGACAGCTCGTCCGGCGTGACGAACTTGTCCCATTGATGGGTACCCTTCGGCAGCCAGCCGAGCACGTATTCGGCGCCGACGATGGCGAGCGCGAAGGCGCGCAGCGTCCGGTTGATGGTCGCCATCACGAGCAGCCCGCCGGGCTTCACGGCCGCAGAGCAGGCGGCGACGAAAGCCGGAACGTCGGCCACGTGCTCCACCACCTCCATGGCGAGCACGATGTCGTAGGCGTCCGCGCGCGCCGCCACGGCTTCGACGCTCTCGTCCCGGTAATCGATGACGAGGCCGGCGCGCTCCGCGTGCCGCCGCGCGACGTCGATGTTGGTCGCCGCCGGATCGAGCCCGGTCACGATGCCGCCGAGACGGGAGAGCGGCTCCGACAGGACACCGCCGCCGCAGCCGACATCGAGGATCGTCAAACCGTCGAGGGGTCGCGGGCTCGTCGGGTCACGCCCGAAGCGGGTGCAGGCCGTGTCGCGGATGTATGCGAGCCGCACCGGATTGAGCCTGTGCAGGGCGCGCATCGGCCCCTGCGGGTCCCACCAGTCGCGCGCCATGCGGTCGAAGCGGGCGACCTCGCGCGGGTCGACGGAGCTGGCAAGGGGGGCATCGGTCATGGTCGTTCCTGCCCTCCTCCTTGCGGGGATGGCGGACTCGGCCGGAAGGCCGAGCCGGGTGGGGGTCGTCGGCGTTACGCCGAAGGACAGGCTTCTATCAGCGTCCCCGTTGATGTGCATACCGGCCGACTTCTTGACAATCGATGTCGATAGGAATATAAAGAAGGAGTCCTGGTCCGTGAGGGGTGCTTCCGGAGGCGTCTTGGAGCGGGGCAGGATCGGCGCCTGCGGCCGGGGCTGACGTGCGCTCCGGGCTCGGGAGGTCGAAGGCCGATTCGGAAGGCTGGCAACAGTCGCCCGTCTGAGCCCGCCCGCCCCACACTAGGATGGGGCCGTGCACGGCACTGCCGGTTGGCAGAGACCCTGCTTTCCGGCGCGCGGAGGCCTTCGGACAGAAATCGCCGCGTGGGACGCCGGGAAGCCGGCATTCTCTAATCCTAAGAGCCGGCGCCCTGGCGTCCCGCTCCCCTCGTCAAGCGAACCACTCGGGTCGAACGGATCGCGAGAGCGATCAGGCATGTACGCATGACGTCGCGACGCAAGCTTCTCTCGCCGTCTCCCTTCCGAGCATACCGTGACGCCGCACGAGGG
Organism: Beijerinckiaceae bacterium; assembly: GCA_035630175.1. Lineage (GTDB taxonomy): Bacteria > Pseudomonadota > Alphaproteobacteria > Rhizobiales > Beijerinckiaceae > JAJKJG01. Next base: position 2,605 of record DASQLE010000399.1, on the reverse strand, counting down.
AGGGGCCTGCGCGCGTTGACAGCCCTGCGCCCGACGATTACCCGCCTCGCCTACCTCGCTTCGAGAGCCCCATGCCCACCCTCGTCATGAAGTTCGGCGGCACGTCGGTCGCCACGGTCGAGCGCATCCGCAACGTGGCGCGGCACGTCAAGCGCGAGGTCGAGGCTGGCTACGACGTGGCGGTGGTGGTCTCGGCCATGGCCGGCAAGACCAACGAGCTGGTCGGCTGGTGCCGGGAGGCGAGCGCCCTGCACGACCCGCGCGAATACGACGTGGTCGTCGCCTCGGGCGAGCAGGTGACCTCCGGCCTGCTCGCCATCGTCCTGCAGGATCTCGGGCTGCCGGCGCGCTCCTGGCAGGGCTGGCAGATCCCCATCCTGACCTCCGCCGCGCACGGCGCCGCCCGCATCGCCGATGTCGACGGCAACGGCATCGAGCGGGGATTCCGGGAGCGGCGCGAGGTGGCGGTGGTGTCCGGCTTCCAGGGCCTGCACAAGGATACCGGCCGGGTCGCCACGCTCGGCCGGGGCGGCTCCGACACCAGCGCCGTCGCCCTGGCGGCGGCCCTCAAGGCCGAGCGCTGCGACATCTATACGGACGTGGACGGGGTCTACACGACGGACCCGCGCATCGTCGCCAAGGCGCGCCGGCTCGACCGCATCGCCTTCGAGGAGATGCTGGAGATGGCCTCCCTCGGCGCCAAGGTGCTGCAGGTGCGATCCGTCGAGCTCGCCATGATGTATCAGGTGCCGACCTATGTGCGCTCGAGCTTCGACGACCCGGCCAGCCCCAATGCCGGCACCCTCATCTGCGACGAGGAGGATATCGTGGAACAGCAGATCGTCACCGGCATCGCCTATTCCAAGGACGAGGCCCAGATCACGCTTCGCCGCGTCGCCGACAAGCCGGGCGTGGCGGCGGCGATCTTCGGCCCCCTCGCCGACGCCAACATCAATGTCGACATGATCATCCAGGTGGTGTCCGGCGACCAGGTCACGACCGACATCACCTTCACGGTGCCGACGGCCGATTACGAACGCTCGCAGACGCTCCTCGCCACGCATCGCGACCGCATCGGCTATGCCGACATCCAGGGCGCCACGGACGTCGTCAAGGTCTCGGCCATCGGCGTCGGTATGCGCAGCCATGCCGGCGTCGCCGCCAAGGCTTTCAAGGCCTTGGCCGACCGCGGCGTCAACATCCGCGCCATCACGACCTCCGAGATCAAGTTCTCCGTGCTGATCGACGCCGCCTATACCGAGCTTGCGGTGCGCACGCTGCACTCGCTATACGGCCTCGACGAGGCTTGACCGAGAAGACTTGACCCGGCGGGTTGCCCCATGTGGATTGCCCATGGGGATTGCGCACGCAATGATTGCAGGCATCGGCCCCCTGTCGGCCGATGGAGAATGGAACCCGGCCCATGCCCTTCTCTCACGGCGGCCCGCGCGTGCTCTTGCGCCGCCTGCGCGAGATCATGGCGGAGCCGGTCAGCGCCCAGGAGCGCCTCGACCGCATCGTCGTGCTGATCGCCGCCAACATGGTGGCGGAGGTGTGCTCCGTCTACGTCATGCGCGGCGACGGAGCGCTTGAGCTCTACGCCACGGAAGGGCTGAACCGCGAAGCCGTCCACCTCACGACCCTGCCGGCCGGCACCGGCCTCGTCGGCCTGATCGCCCGCACCGCCGAGCCGCTCGCCCTCTCCGATGCGCAGACGCATCCGGCCTTCTCGTACCGGCCGGAGACGGGCGAGGAGATCTATCACGGCTTCCTCGGCGTGCCGATCCTGCGCAGCGGCAACACTCTCGGCGTGCTCGACGTCCAGAACCGGACCCACCGCACCTATACGGAGGAAGAGGTCGAGGCGCTGCAAACGACCGCCATGGTGCTCGCCGAGATGATTGCATCGGGCGAGCTGCAGGCCCTGGCGCCGCCCGGCACCGGCCTCGCGGTGCGCCGCCCGCTCTACCAGCGCGGCATCGGCCTCGCCGACGGCGTCGGGCTCGGCCATGTGGTGCTGCACGAGCCGCGCGTGGTCGTGAAGAAGATCATCGCCGAGGACGTGCAGGTCGAGGTCAAGCGCCTGGAGGAGGCGATCGGCGCCGTGCGCGCCTCCATCGACGAGCTCATCGAGCATGGCGACGTCACCCATCACGGCGAGCACCGCGAGGTGCTCGAGACTTTTCGCATGTTCGCCCACGACAAGGGCTGGCTGCGCCGCATGCGCGAGGCGGTGCTCACCGGTCTCACGGCCGAGGCCGCCGTCGAGCGCGTGCAATCCGACAATCGCGCCCGCATGCTGCGCCAGAGCGATCCCTACCTGCGCGATCGGCTGCACGACCTCGACGATCTCGCCAACCGCCTCCTGCATCAGCTGGTCGGGCGCGCCTTCGTCCGCGAAGACGGCACGTTGCCGGAGAATGCCGTCCTGGTGGCGCGCTCCATGGGTCCGGCCGCCCTCCTCGATTACGACCGCTCACGCTTGCGCGGCCTTGTGCTCGAGGAAGGCGGGCCCAACAGCCATATCGCCATCGTGGCGCGAGCGCTGGGCATTCCGGCGATCGGCGAGGTCGAGAACGCGACCGCGCTCGTCGAGGCGGGCGAT
>DASQLE010000398.1:0-4512 GCA_035630175.1 Beijerinckiaceae bacterium | reverse complement strand
TCGGGACAGGCGCCGCCGGCCGCGCCGCGGCAGGGGCCGCCTTGGCGGTGCCGCCGGCGATGGCGGAGCGGACGTCGCGCTCGATGATGCGGCCGTGCGGCCCCGACCCCTGCACCCGAGAAAGATCAATGCCGGAATCCTTGGCGACGCGGCGCGCCAGCGGCGAGGCGAAGATGCGGCCGGCACCGTTGGGCTTGGCCGCCGGCGCCGTGGCAGGACCGCTCGGCGCCTGGTCGACGCGCGCAGAGGCCGTTGGCGCTGCAGGCTGCGACGCGGCCGGAGACGCCGGCGCGGCAGCCGGCTGCGGCGGAGATGCCTGCGGAGCGGGAGCCGCCGCCGGTGCGCCGCCACCCGACGCCGAGACGTTCTTTGGATCCTCGCCCTCACCGGCGATCAAGGCGATGAGCTGGTTGACCGGCACGTCGGCCGTGCCCTCCGGCACCACGATCTTGGCGAGGACGCCCTCGTCGATCGCCTCCACCTCCATGGTCGCCTTGTCGGTCTCGATCTCGGCGATGATGTCGCCGGACTTGACCGCGTCGCCTTCCTTCTTGAGCCACTTGGCGAGGTTGCCCTTCTCCATGGTCGGAGACAGGGCCGGCATCAGGATGTTGATCGGCATCGCTCCCCTCCCCGATCAGCGGTACGAGACCGCTTTCGCCGCCTGCACGACTTCGGCGACGCTCGGCAAAGCGAGCTTCTCGAGATTGGCCGCATAGGGCATCGGCACGTCCTTGCCGGTGACGCGCGCGACCGGCGCGTCGAGATAGTCGAAGGCCTGCTCCATGATGCGCGCGGCGATCTCGGCGCCGACGCCCGATTGCGGAAAACCCTCCTCGACGGTGACGCAGCGGCCGGTCTTCCGCACCGAGGCGATTACCGTCTCGGTGTCCATCGGCCGGATGGTGCGGAGATCGATGACCTCCGCCTCGATGCCTTCCTTGGCGAGCTCCTCGGCGGCTTTCAGCGCGTAGGTCATGCCGATGCCGAAGGAGACGACCGTCACGTCCTTGCCCGCGCGATACACGCGCGCCTTGCCGATCGGGACGACGAAGTCGTCGAGCTTCGGCACCGGGAAGGATTGGCCGTAGAGGATCTCGTTCTCGAGGAAGATGATCGGGTTGTTGTCGCGGATGGCGGCCTTGAGCAGGCCCTTCGCGTCGGAGGCGGTGTAGGGCACCACCACCTTGAGGCCGGGCACGTTGGAATACCAGGCGGCGTAGTCGTGGCTGTGCTGCGCGCCGACCCGCGCGGCGGCGCCGTTGGGGCCGCGGAACACGATCGGGCAGCCCATCTGGCCGCCCGACATGTAAAGGGTCTTGGCGGCCGAGTTGATGATCTGGTCGATCGCCTGCATGGCGAAGTTCCAGGTCATGAACTCGACGATCGGCTTCAGGCCGGCAAGGGCGGCGCCGACGCCGACGCCGCCGAAGCCGTGCTCGGTGATGGGCGTGTCGATGACGCGCCGCGCGCTGAACTCCTGCAAGAGGCCCTGCGTCACCTTGTAGGCGCCCTGGTATTCGGCGACCTCCTCGCCCATGACGAAGACGGTCTCGTCGCGGCGCATTTCCTCGGCCATGGCGTCGCGCAGGGCCTCGCGCACGGTCATGGTGACCATCTCGGTGCCCTCCGGCACCTCCGGCTCGGCGACGGTTTGCGGCCGCGGCGGCTCGGCGGCGGCGGACGGCGCCTTGGCGCTCGCCGGAATCGCGTCGGGCGCGTGCGGCGTCGCCGATTCCGCCGCCTTCTGCTCGCCCGCGGGCGCGGCGCCGCCATTGCCCTGCGGCGCGGCTTTGGCAGGAGCGGCCCCGGCGGGCGCCGCCGCCGAGACGTCCTCGCCCTCACCCGCCAGGATAGCGATGCGCGTGTTGACGGCGACGTTGTCGGTGTCGTCAGGGACGAGGATCTTGGCGAGGACGCCCTCGTCGATCGCCTCGACCTCCATGGTCGCCTTGTCGGTCTCGATCTCGGCGAGCACGTCGCCGGGCTTGACCTTGTCGCCCTCGCGCTTGAGCCATTTGGCCAGCTTGCCCTGCTCCATCGTCGGCGAGAGGGCGGGCATGAGGATGTCGGTCGCCATGGAACACTCTTGATTGTTTGGCGCAGCGGGGTGCGCGGCTTATCTCAAACGCGCGCTTCGAGAAGAATGTCCGTCCAGAGCTCGGACACGTCGGGCTCGGGATCGTGGGTGGCGAACTCCGCCGACTCGTTGACGACCTCGCGCACCTTGCCGTCGATCGCCTTGAGCTGGTCTTCCGGCACCTTCCATTCCTCGAGGAGGCGGCGGCGCACGGTCTCGATCGGGTCGCGCTCCTCGCGCATTTTGCTGACCTCGTCCTTGGTCCGGTATTTGGCCGGATCCGACATGGAGTGGCCGCGGTAGCGGTAGGTCTGCATCTCGAGGATATACGGTCCCTGGCCGGAACGGGCGAACTCGATCGCGCGCCGGCCGGCGTCGCGCACGGCGCGCACGTCCATGCCGTCGACCTGTTCGCCGGGGATGTTGAAGGACAGGCCGCGCTTGGAAAAGTCCGTCTGCGCCGAGGCGCGGCTCACGGACGTGCCCATGGCATAGCGGTTGTTCTCGATGACGTAGACGACGGGGAGCTTCCAGAGCTCCGCCATGTTGAAGCTTTCGTAGACCTGGCCCTGGTTGGCGGCGCCGTCGCCGAAATAGGTCATGCAGACGCGGCCGTCGTCGCGGTAGCGGTTGGCGAAGGCGATGCCGGTGCCGAGCGACACCTGCGCGCCGACGATGCCATGCCCGCCATAGAAGTTCTTCTCCTTGGAGAACATGTGCATGGAGCCGCCCTTGCCCTTGGAGTAGCCCCCGCGGCGCCCGGTCAGCTCGGCCATGACGCCCTTGGCGTCCATGCCGCACGCGAGCATGTGGCCGTGGTCGCGATAGCCGGTGATGACCTGATCGCCGGCCTCGGAGGCCATCTGCATGCCGACGACCACCGCCTCCTGGCCGATATAAAGGTGGCAGAAGCCGCCGATCAGGCCCATGCCGTAGAGCTGGCCGGCCTTCTCCTCGAAACGGCGGATGAGCAGCATGTCGCGGTAGGCGTGAAGCTCTTCGTCCTTGTCGAAGGCGGGCTGGCCGGACGCGGTGGGCTCTGACTTCTTGGCGGCCTTCGCCTGGCGGGCGGCAACTGCCATCGATTTCCTCCGAAGTATTTGCTTGAGGATCGTCTTAGCCCAGCGCCGGAGAGAAAGCGAGAGCTTGAGGCGGCCGGCCATGGAGCATGCTGCCGAAAAGCTTGTCCTCGGACTTGATCGGATGGAAGCCCATCCGGATCAAGCCCGGGTAAGCCTTTTTGGGCGACAGCCTGCTCGGCCGTTTGAGATCGATCAAGGTCCGGTGATGATGACGAGATCGTTGCGGTGCACTCGCCCGAGCAGGGTGCGGGCGCGCTCCTCCAGGAGATCGCGGTCGATCTGATCGGAGCGCAGGAGGGCGATGCGGCGCTCCCATTCGGCCCGCTCGATCTTCAGGGTGTCGAGCTCGGCCGAAATCTCGTGGGCCTGGATCTTGAGCTGGCGCTTCACCTCGAGGCCGCGCGCGCCGCTATGGGCGTGGTGCAGGAAATAGGCGACCATCAGTCCGGACACGCCGTAGAGCGCGAGCGGGATGAGGACTTTGCGCGCGCGTTTCCGGACAACCATGCGGCGAGGCTAGGGAAGGCCGGTTAACGAGACGTTAGAGGAACGTCCTCCCCCTCGATGGGGGAGAACGAGTCGCCGCGAAAGCGGCGACCCGATGCGGGTGGCAGCGCCGCCTTCTCCGGACATGCCGCGCTTCCCCCCACCCGGTCGCGCCAGGGGGAGAGGCGATCAGGGAAGCGCCTTGAGAGCCCCGCGGCCGGCATAGCGGGCCTGCGGGCCGAGTTCCTCCTCGATGCGGATGAGCTGGTTGTATTTGGCGGTGCGGTCGGAGCGGGCGAGCGAGCCGGTCTTGATCTGCCCGCAATTGGTGGCGACCGCGAGGTCGGCGATGGTGGCGTCCTCGGTCTCACCGGAGCGGTGCGACATGACCGCCGCATAGCCGGCGCGGTGCGCCATCTCGACGGCCGCCAGCGTCTCGGTCAACGAGCCGATCTGGTTGACCTTGACCAGGATGGCGTTGCCGACGCCCTTGGCGATGCCCTCGGACAGCCGCGTCACGTTGGTGACGAAGAGGTCGTCGCCGACGAGCTGGCAACGGTCGCCGACCAGGTCGGTGAGAGCCTTCCACCCCTCCCAATCGTCCTCGGCCATGCCGTCCTCGATCGACACGATCGGATAGGCGCCGACCAGCTTCGCCAGGTATTCGGCCTGCCCCTGCGGCTTACGGGTCGTGCCCTCGCCTTCATAGTGGTAGGCGCCTTTCTTGAAGAACTCGGTCGCCGCGCAATCGAGAGCGATGACCATGTCGGCGCCCGGCTTGTAGCCGGCCTGCTCGACCGCCTGCATGAGGAAGTCGAGGGCGCCCTCGGCCGAGGGCAGGTTCGGGGCGAAGCCGCCCTCGTC
>DASQLE010000397.1:0-4908 GCA_035630175.1 Beijerinckiaceae bacterium | reverse complement strand
GTCTGGTAATCCCACGCGACCACGCCGGCGCTCTTCCGGCCCTCGCGCTTCATCTGCTGAAGGACCGGGATCGTGACCGCCTCCGGGGATTCCATGGGGCTCCTCGTTCCGTGCGGGATCGGCGGGGCCACGCGGGCGCCTCGGCCGGGCCGCACTCTTGCACAGCCGCCTTGTTTATTGTCAATGCTCGGCGCGCGTAGATCACGATGCGTTTGGGTCGAAGCAAGCAAAACGCTTGAACGTGATCGATCCCAAAGAGTGAGCATGCTGCCCGCGCGCGAGAGGCGTCCATGATCATCGACATCCACGGCCATTACACGACCGAGCCGCAGCCGCTTCTGACCTTCCGGGACAAGCAACTCGCCGGGCTCGCCGATCCGATGCGGCGGCCGGCCACGGACGATCTCGGCATCACCGACGCCATGCTGCGCGAGAGCGTGCAGCCGCAGCTCAAGCTGCAGCAGGAACGCGGCAGCGATCTCACCATCTTCTCGCCGCGCGCCGCCGGCATGGCTCACCATGTCGGCACCGAGGAAACCGGCAAGGTGTGGTCGCGCCTGTCGAACGATCTCATCCACCGCATCGCGACGCTGCTGCCCGACAATTTCGCGCCCGTCGGTCAGCTTCCGCAGCATCCCGGCGTGCCGCCGAAGAACTGCATCGCCGAGCTCGAGCGCCTCGTCGGGCTCGGCTTCGTCGGCGTCAACCTCAATCCCGATCCGTCCGGCGGCTACTGGACCGATCCGCCGCTCACCGACCGCTGGTGGTATCCAGTCTACGAGAAGCTGGTGGAATTCGACATGCCGGCCATGATCCACGTCACCTCGTCCTGCAACCCGAACTTCCATTACACCGGCGCCCATTACATCAACGCCGACACCACCGCCTTCATGCAACTCATCCAGGGCAACCTGTTCAAGGATTTCCCGGCCCTGAAATTCGTCATCCCGCATGGCGGCGGGGCGGTGCCGTTCCACTGGGGCCGCTATCGCGGCCTCGCCCAGGAGATGAAGAAGCCGCTCCTCACCGAGCACCTCCTCGACAACGTCTTCTTCGACACCTGCGTCTACCACCTGCCCGGCATCGAGCTGATGGCGAAGGTCATCCCGGTCGACAACATCCTGTTCGCGTCGGAGATGCTCGGCGCGGTGAAGGGCATCGATCCTGAAACCGGCCATTACTACGACGACACCAAGCGCTACATCGACCAGGTCGAGACCCTGAGCGGGGAGGAGCGCTACAAGATCTTCGAGGGCAATGCGCGACGGGTCTATCCGCGCCTCGATGCACAACTGGCCAAGCGCGGCAAGCCGGGCAAGGCGGCCTGATCGTCACGAACACCCGAACCTGGAGGGGCGAGACAATGACCATCGGTTTCCGCATCCGCACGAACACGCGCAAGGTCGGCGCCGACGTCGTCGAAAAATTCCGCAGCCTGCCGGTCGCCAATGTCAGCGATTCCATGTCGCGCATGACGGCGAGCGGATCGCGGCTGCGGCCGATGCACAGAAGCGGGCCGCTCGCCGGACCGGCGCTGACCGTGAGGTCGCGCCCCGGCGACAACCTCATGCTGCACAAGGCGCTTGACATGGCGGAGCCGGGCGACGTGATCGTCGTCGATGCCGGCGGCGACCTCACCAATTCGCTGTTCGGCGAGTTGATGCTCTCCTACGCGGTCAAGCGCGGCGTCGCCGGGCTCGTTATCGACGGCGCCATCCGCGACGCGCAGGCGCTCTACGAACGCAACGTCCCGGTCTTCGCCGCCGGCGTCACCCATCGCGGGCCCTATAAGGACGGGCCCGGCGAGATCGGCTTCCCGATCGCCATCGACGGCATGCTGATCGAGCCGGGCGACCTGATCCTCGGCGACTGGGACGGGCTCGTGGTCGTGCCGTTCGACGCCGTCGACGCCGTCTACAAGGCGGCCAAGGCCAAGAACGACGCCGAAACCAAGCAGATGGCCGACATCGAGGCAGGCACCAACGATCGCTCCTGGATCGACAAGTCTCTCGATCGCTTGGGCTGCGAATACGTGCCCTAGACGGGAGGGCGCTGGCCGACAGCCTGCAAATCACCTCAGAGGAGGGATGTGTAGGCATGGGGATGAGGCTTAAGGCCGGTGAAAGGAATTGCTCAGCTTGCGTGCTGCAGGCCCAGATCAACGTAGGTCGAGGTTGTCCGCGGCGGCACACGGCCTTGAGCCGACCGCATTTCTCGTTAAGATCGAGGAAGGTCGAAGCGCCCCTTCAAGAGCCGCCTCAACGAACGACCAGAACGAACGGGAGGATCGGATATGCTCCAGTTCCGTGTGCGGTTCCTCAAATGCGTTCCGGATGCGACCGGTCATGATCACCGGATCTGCCAGCGCAGCGTCGACGTGAAGGCGGTCGACGAACAGACGGCCAGACGGGAAGCGAAGCGCTTGTTCTGCTCGCTCGAGCGGATCGGCCATTGGTCGTTCCGGGCGGATGCGGCCGAAGTGGAGGTGCTGCAGATCGGCAAGCGCCGCGCCGCGTGAGCGGCCGGCCGTTTCCGCGGGCGGGCGCCGGGAGCGCCGTGGCAGACGGCGGCGCCGAAAGGCTGTAAGGGGCGGGCACCCGACGAGAAACGAGGTTCCGCATGCCCGCCCATCGCCCCGTGATGCTGGTGATCCTGGACGGCTGGGGCTGGCGCGAAGAGGCCGCCGACAATGCCGTGCGCCAGGCTCGCACGCCGGCTTTCGACCGCCTTTGGCAATCGTCTCCGCATGCCTTCCTGCGCACGTCCGGACGGGATGTCGGCCTGCCCGACGGGCAGATGGGCAATTCCGAGGTCGGCCACCTCAATATCGGCGCTGGCCGCGTCGTCGTGCAGGACCTGCCACGCATCAACGAGGCGACGCGGACCGACACGCTCGCCGAATCACTCGGCCGGAGCGGCCTCGTCGACGCGCTGCGCGCCTCGGGCGGAACCTGTCATCTCCTCGGCCTGATCTCCCCGGGCGGCGTGCATTCGCACCAGGACCACGCGGCGGCTTTGGCGGCCCTTCTCACGCGCGCCGGGGTGCCGACCGTCGTGCACGCCTTCACGGACGGGCGCGACACGCCGCCGAGATCGGCGGCCGAATATCTCGCCGCGTTCGGCGCCGCGCTGCCGCCGGACGTGCCGATCGCCACAATCTGTGGCCGCTACTACGCCATGGACCGGGACAAGCGCTGGGAGCGCGTCGAGAAAGCCTACAAGGCCGTGGCGGACGGGGAGGGCGCGCGCTTCGCCACGGCCGAGGCCGCCATCGCCGACGCGTATTCCCGCGACATCGGCGACGAGTTCGTCGTCCCGGCCGTGATGGACGGGTACGCCGGCATGAAGGACGGCGACGGGCTCCTGTCGTTCAACTTCCGCGCCGACCGCGTGCGCGAGATCCTCGCCGCCCTGCTCGATCCGAATTTTTCCGGCTTCCCGCGCCGCCGCCCGATCCGCTTCGCCGCCGCAGCCGGCATGACGCAATACAGCGACGAGCTCAATGCCCTCCTCAAGACGCTGTTCCCGCCGCAGAACCTGAAGAGCATCCTCGGCGAGGTGGTCGCCGCGGCCGGCCGGACGCAGCTGCGCATGGCGGAGACCGAAAAATATCCGCACGTCACATACTTCTTGAACGGCGGCGAGGAGACGCCCTATCCGGGCGAGGAGCGCATCATGGTGCCGTCGCCGAAGGTCGCCACCTACGACCTGCAGCCTGAGATGTCGGCGCCGGAGCTGACCGACAAGGCCGTGGCGGCCATCCGCTCCGGCCGCTTCGATCTCATCGTCCTCAACTACGCCAACCCCGACATGGTCGGCCACACGGGCAGCCTCCCGGCGGCGATCAAAGCGGTCGAGACGGTGGATGCGGGGCTCGGCCGCATCGCCGACGCCGTCCGCGAAGCAGGGGGCGCGCTCCTCGTCACGGCCGATCACGGCAATTGCGAGCTGATGCGCGATCCCGCGACGGGCGGCCCGCACACGGCGCATACGACCAATCCGGTCCCCGTGCTGCTGATGGGCGGCGAGGCCGAGTCGCTGGCCGACGGACGCCTCGCCGACATCGCCCCGACCTTGCTTGCGCTGATGGGCCTGCCGAAGCCCGCCGAGATGAGCGGCGCGTCGCTCCTCTGCCCGATCCCGCGTGGGCAGAAACCGTGAAGCGGATGAGCGTGGCTCGGAGAACAGCGTGATGCGCGGACGGGTTTCAGCACAAGAGCTGAAGGCATGGCTCCGCGACGGCGGCGAGATCGCCGTGCTCGACATTCGCGAGCACGGGCAGTACGGCGAAGGCCACCTGTTCCATGCGACGCCCCTTCCGTATAGCGGGCTCGAGGCGGGGATCGAGCGGCTCGTGCCCGCGAGGTCCACCCGCGTGGTTCTGTATGACGATGGCCGATCGGGCATCGCCGAGCTCGCGCTGCGGCGCATCGGGACAATCGGCTACACGAATGCTTTCGTGCTCGATGGCGGAACCGAGGCTTGGGTCGCGGCCGGCTACCGTCTCTTCGCCGGCGTCAACGTGCCGTCGAAGACGTTCGGGGAGCTGGTTGAGCATGCTTACGACGTTCCCGCGATCCCGCCGGAGGAGCTCGAGGCGCGCCGCCGGGCGGGCGAGAAGCTGATCGTCGTCGACGGCCGGCCCGTCGACGAATACCGCAAGTTCAGCATCCCCGGCGCCATGTGCTGTCCAAACGGCGAATTGGTCTATCGCATCAAGGAGCTGGCGCCGGATCCGGACATAACGATCGTCGTCAATTGCGCCGGCCGCACGCGCAGCATCGTCGGAGCCCAGCTCCTGCGCGGTTTCGGCGTCGACAATCCGGTCGTTGCGTTGCGTAACGGCACGCAAGGCTGGCGCCTCGCCGGCCTGACGCTGGAGCAAGGCGCCGACCGCGCCTATCCGGC
>DASQLE010000396.1:0-2051 GCA_035630175.1 Beijerinckiaceae bacterium | reverse complement strand
TCGTGCGCGCCCTCGCCGATGCGGGCCTGACCGAGAAGGACGTGCGCCTCGTGCTGCTGCAGCATCCGGACGGGCGCCTCGCGCTCGAGCGCGGCGACGTCGACGCCTGGGCCGGCCTCGACCCGATGATGGCCGCCTCCGAGGTCGAGAGCGGCGCCGTGCTGTTCTTCCGCAAGCCCGAAGCCAACACCTGGGGCATCCTCAACGTGCGCGAAGAGTTCGCCAAGAAGCATCCCGAGCTCGTCGGGCGCGTGCTCGCCGCCTATGAGGAGGCGCGGCGCTGGTCGCTGCAGAACCCGCAGGAGCTGAAGAAGATCTTCGCCGACTTCACCAAGCTGCCGACGGCGGTGGTCGACCGGCAGATCGACACGCGCACGGAACTGACCCACAGCACGGTCGGCGAGCCGCAGCGCGAGTCGATCCTCGCGGCCGGCCTCGCCCTGCAGGGGGCCGGCGTCGTGCCGGCCAATGTCGATGTCAGGGCGGTGGTCGACGACCTCATCGATCCGCGTTATCTCAGCAAGGCGACCAACTGAGGTAACGTGTTGATGGCGGCGACGGAGATCGCCGCGCCCGCAAGGGCGCAACCCCCTGCGCGCGCCGGACTGTCCTCCGGCGCGCCGTTCCCTGCCACGCGCATGAAATGGGCGCTCGGGCTGCTCCTGCCCTTGGCGCTGGCGCTCGGCTGGGAGGCCATCGTTCGTCTCGGCTGGGCGGAAGGGCGCCTGATGCCGCCCCCGAGCCGGGTCGCGGCAACGCTCTACGCTCTCGCCGCCAGCGGCGAGCTGTGGGTGCATGCCTGGGCGACGTTGTGGCGCGTGGCGGTCGGCTTCGCCCTCGGCGCGGCCGGCGGCATTGTCTTCGGCGCCTTGTCGGGCACGATTGAAGGCGCCCGCCGCCTTCTCGATCCGACCCTGCAAGCCCTCCGCGCCATCCCGTCGATCGCCTGGGTGCCGCTGTTCATCCTCTGGTTCGGCATCTTCGAAACCTCGAAGGTGGCGCTGATCGCGGTCGGCACCTTCTTTCCGGTCTATCTCGGAGTCGGCGGCGCCATTCTGTCGGTCGACCGCAAGCTCGTCGAAGTCGGCCGCGTCTTCCGCCTGTCCCGCTTCGCCATGGCGCGGCGCATCCTGTTGCCGGCCGTGCTGCCGCCGGCGCTGGTGTCGTTGCGGGCTGGGCTCGGGCTCGGCTTCATGTTCGTGGTGGCGGCCGAGTTCATGGGCGCTTCCGAGGGCCTCGGTTATCTCCTGGTCGACGGGCAGCAGCTCGGCAAGCCCGACCAGATCGTCGCAGCCATCATCGCCTTCGCGCTGATGGGCAAAGCCGCCGACAGCCTCCTGGTCGCCGCCACCACGCCGCTCGTGCGCTGGCAAGACATCGCGCGGGAGCGCCTTTAAGATGCTCACCCTCGAGCGCCTCTCGAAGACCTACGCCGACGGCACCCATGCCCTCGCCGACATCACCCTCGACGTGCGCGAGTCGGAGATCGTAGGGCTGATCGGCGGCTCCGGCTGCGGCAAGACCACCCTCCTCCGCCTAATCGCCGGCCTCGACCGCGCCAGCGCCGGCGCCATTCGCCTCGATGGCGAGACCATCGCCGAGCCACACCCGGCCATCGGCATCGTCTTCCAGGAGCCGCGCCTCCTGCCCTGGCTGACGGCCGCCGACAATGTCGGCTTCGGCCTCGCGGACCTGCCCGCTCAAGTGCGGCGCGCGCGCGTCGCGCATGCGCTCGACAAGGTCAGCCTCAGGGAACACGCCGACCGCTGGCCGAAGGATCTGTCTGGCGGCCAGCAGCAGCGCGTCGCCATCGCCCGCGCCTTCGTGGCCAACCCGAAGGTGCTGCTCCTCGACGAGCCCTTCTCGGCCCTCGACGCCTTCACCCGGGCCAGCCTGCACGAGCATCTGCTCGGCCTGTGGGACGAGACCCGTCCGACCGTTCTGCTCGTCACCCACGACGTGCAGGAGGCCGTGACGCTCGCCGACCGCGCCGTCGTCATGCAGCCGAAGCCGGGGCGCATCTACGACGAGTTGCCGCTCGGCCTCGCTCG
>DASQLE010000395.1:0-2006 GCA_035630175.1 Beijerinckiaceae bacterium | reverse complement strand
TCGCGGACGACGCCGGGGCCGGTGAGCTGGCGCGGCCGCTGCGGCTCGTCGCTGCCATGCGGCACGCGGTGCTCGGCGGCGGCAAGCGGCTGCGCCCGTTCCTCGCCGTCGAGACTGCCCGCCTGCTCGGACGCGCGGGCGAGGGGCCGCTGCGCGCCGGCGCGGCGGTCGAGCTTCTGCACGGCTATTCGCTGGTCCATGACGACCTGCCCTGCATGGACGACGATGACCTCCGCCGCGGCAAGCCGACGGTGCATCGCGCCTTCGACGAGGCGACCGCCATCCTCGCCGGCGACGCCCTGCAGACGCTCGCCTTCGAGGTGCTGGCCGATCCCGCCACCGACGCCGACGGCGCCGTGCGCAGCGAGCTGGTGCTCGGCCTCGCCCGCGCCGCCGGGCTCGGCGGCATGGTCGGCGGCCAGATGCTCGACCTCGCGGCGGAGGGCCGCTACGGGGCCGCCGATCTCGACGAGGCGGGCGTGCGCCGTCTGCAGGCCATGAAGACGGGGGCCATCCTCGCCTTCTCGGTCGAGGCCGGAGCGATCATCGGCCGCGCCTCCCCTTCGCGCCGGCGTGATCTCGTCCGCTTCGGCCGGGCGCTCGGCGCGGCCTTCCAGGTCGCCGACGACATCCTCGACCGCGAGGCCTCCACCGACGCTCTCGGCAAACGCACCGGCAAGGACCAGGAGAAGGGCAAGGCGACCCTCGTCGACATCCTCGGCCTCGACGGCGCCCATGCGGAATGCCGCCGCCTCGTCGCCGAGGCCGAAGCCGCCCTGGCGGATTACGGGCCCGAGGCCGATCTTCTGCGCGAGGCGGCCCGCTTCACGGCTGAGCGCAAGGCTTGATACGTTTTCCGCGTGATTGCTTCGGCTGTCCTTCCGGGGCCGAGCAAAGCGAAGAACCCGGAACCCACGACCGGGTGACACCCGTCGCGCTTGTTCATGGGTTCCGGGTTCACGCCGTTGGCCTGCCCCGGAATGACGGATGTGACTAAAGCGGCAAAAAGGAAAAGCGATGGATGAATTGTTGCATGGGTCTCCGGCGGACACGACGGCTCCGCTGCGGAGCCCGGTCATGGCTTGGAACGAGTGGGACCCGCTCGAGGAGGTGATCGTCGGGCGCCTCGACGGCGCCACCATCCCGTCCAACCACGTCACCGTGACCTTCAACCTGCCGCCGGTCGGGGCGCGGCTCTACGGCCTCGCCGCCGGTTGGAAATATCCGCGCTGGATGGTGCGGCTGGCGCAGAAGGAGCTCGACGGCTTCATCGCCGTCCTGGAAGGGGAGGGGATCGCCGTCCGGCGGCCCGACCCGATCGATTTCTCAAAGCCCTACAAGACGCCGAACTGGCGCTCGCGCGGCTTCTGCACCGCCTGCCCGCGCGACGGCTTCCTGGTGGTCGGCGACGAGATCATCGAGACGCCGATGTGCTGGCGCTCGCGCTACTTCGAGGGCGACGCCTACCGCTCGCTGTTCAAGGAATACTTCCTGTCGGGCGCGCGCTGGACTTCGGCGCCGCGCCCGCAGCTCACCGACGACTTGTTCGATTACGACTTCCGCGTGCCCGAGCCCGGCGAGCCGCTGCGCTACACGGTCAACGAGTTCGAGCCGGTCTTCGACGCCGCCGATTTCGTGCGCTGCGGCCGCGACCTGTTCGTGATCCGCTCCAACGTCACCAACCAGCTCGGCATCGAATGGCTGCGCCGCCACCTCGGCTCGGGCTTCCGCATCCACGAGATCGAGAGCCGCTGCCGCCAGCCGATGCATATCGATTCGAGCTTCATGCCGCTCGCGCCGGGCAAGGTGCTCATCAACCCCGACTACGTCGACGCCGAGCGCCTGCCGCCGCTGTTCAAGACCTGGGACGTGCTCGTGGCGCCGCGGCCCGACCCGGTCGAGGGCATCATGAGCCGCATCTCCATGTGCAGCCCGTGGACGAGCATCAACGTGCTCATGCTCGACGAGAAGAAGGTCGTCGTCGACGCCTCGCAGCCGACCCTCAT
>DASQLE010000394.1:0-5492 GCA_035630175.1 Beijerinckiaceae bacterium | reverse complement strand
GCCGAACGCCCTCTCAAGGTGTTTCAGGCAATCGGCCAGCCGATCGGCCCGATGGATGAGAGCCAACCGGCCCTTGACCCGCAGGAGACCGGCGCCGACCTCGATCCATCGCCCCAACGCCTCGTCCGACAATTGGTGCGCCGCGGCCCGAGCGGGATCGGGCGAGGCGCGCGAACGGCCGGGCTCCAGGAACGGCGGGTTGGTGACGACGATGTCGGCGGCGATGGGGGGGTCCCCGCAGCGACCGTCCCGCATGTGCAGGATGTCGGCCTCGATGACGCGCGCCCGGCCGGTCAAGCCGTTCAGCGCGATGTTGCGCCGGCAGAGCGCCGCCAGGACCGGGTCGCGCTCGACGAACACGACCTCCGCGGCGCCGGACGCCGCCATCATCAATCCCACCGCCCCCGTCCCGGCGCCGAGATCGACCACCGTTTCGTTGGCAAGGGGCCGAAGGGCGGCTGCGAGCAGCACGGCGTCGCTGCCCACGCGGTGACCGCGCCGCGGCTGCAGGAGCCGGACGCGCCCATTGAGGAGGGCATCCTCCGTGGCCGTCTCCTCGGTGAGCCTCTCAGGCATCGCGCAGCTCGGCGGCGAGGCCCGCTTCCCTGAGCAGCCGCCGCGCCTGCAACCTGTGATCCTCCGGCACGAGGACGCGCCGCGGAAAGGCCCCGATCGAGCCTTCCAGGACGCTCATATGGCCGTCCGCCACGAGAACCGGAATTCTGGCCTGCTCCAACAAGGATTGAACGAAGCCGATCAGCACGATGTCGTTGGTTCTGATGATCTCCACCATGCCGGTCCGGACACCTCTTGGTCAGGCATGTTGCGATGCATTAGGCGACATGCCAGTTTGCGTGCATCATCAAGGCGTTCGACGCCGCGAGCAAGACGAGGCGAGAGTGGGCGTAGTCGTTCCGTTCGAGGACAAGCATCCGGAGAAACCTGGCCTCGAGGCGCTGAGCGGCCTCGTCGCGGCCGATATGGAGCGGGTTAACGCCACCATCCTGTCGCGGACGGGATCCGAGGTAGCCATGATCCCCGAGGTGGCGAACCATCTGATCTCGTCGGGCGGCAAGCGCCTGCGGCCCATGCTGACGCTGGCGACCGCGACCCTTGCCGGCTATCGCGGCGACGGCCACGTCAAGCTCGCGGCCGGCGTCGAGTTCATGCACACGGCGACGCTCCTCCACGACGACGTCGTCGACGAGAGCGACATGCGCCGCGGCGAGGTGGCGGCCCGCGTCAAATGGGGCAACGAGGCGAGCGTCCTCGTCGGCGACTTCCTGCTCGGCCAGGCCTTCAAGATGATGGTCGAGGTCGGCAACCTGCGCGCCCTCGAGATCCTGTCGGCGGCGGCGGCGGTGATCGCCGAAGGCGAGGTGATGCAGCTCGCCGCCGCCAAGAACACCGAGACCAACGAGGACGAGTATCTGGCCGTCGTCCGCGCCAAGACCGCCGAGCTGTTCGGGGCCGCCTGCGAGGTCGGCCCGGTCATCGCCGGCCGCCCCAAGGCCGAGCAGGCGGCGTGCCGCAGCTACGGCGTCAATCTCGGCATCGCCTTTCAGCTCGTCGACGACGCTCTCGATTACGGCGGGGTCAGCGCCAAGCTCGGCAAGAACATCGGCGACGATTTCCGCGAGGGGAAGATCACCCTTCCGGTCGTGCTGTCCTTCCGGCGCGGCGACGAAGCGGAGCGCTCGTTCTGGCGGCGTACCCTCGAGCGCGGCGAGATCGGCGAGCGCGACCTCGAACAGGCCTTGGCCATCCTGCGCCGCCATCGCGCCCTCGACGACACCCTGGAGCGGGCGCGGCACTACGGCGCCATGGCCCGAGATGCCCTGGCCTTGTTCCCCCGAGGAGCGCCGATGACGGGAGCGCTCCTCGACGCGGTCGATTTCTGCATCGCCCGGGCGCATTGAGACGAGCGTCATGGTCGGGCTTGACCCGACCACCTCAGGCGCAAGAAGCGCCTTTCCGTCCTGAGGTCCTCGGGTATCCGCTTCGCTCCGCCCGAGGATGACGCGTTTCCCCGAGGATGACGCGTGCTTCGAGTCAGCGCAGGCTCGTGCCCTTGACCCACCAGCCCGGCCGGGCGGCGCGGATCAGCCGCGCCGCAGCGGCGGCGCCGGCGCAGGTCTCGAACAGGCCGAACACCGTCGCGCCGGAGCCCGACATGCGGGCGAGGCGACATCCTGCGGTTTGCGCGAGCAGCGCGACGGCCTCGCCGATCGTCGGCGTCAGAGCCCGCGCCGGCGGCTCGAGATCGTTGCGGGCGCGGGCAAGCCGGCCGAGCAGATCGGTAGCCCCGAGGCCGGCCTCGACCACGGGATGGCCCTCTCCGCCGCTTCGCTGCCCCGCCCGCAGGCCGAGCGTCCGGAAGACATCGGCCGTCTCCAGCGGCACGCGCGGATTGACCAGCACGGCGAAGAGACGCGGCAGGCGGAGCGGCGGGCCGAGGCGCTCGCCCGCGCCCTCCATGAGGCGCGCGCAGCCGGCGACGCAGACCGGGACATCCGCCCCCGTGGCGCGCGCCGCCTCCATGACGGCCGGGCCGTCGAGCGGAATGTCGTTGAGGCGGGCGAGGAGGCGCAGGGCGGCAGCGGCATCGGCCGAGCCGCCGCCGATGCCGGCCGCGGCGGGCAACCGCTTGACGAGCCGAAAGCGGCCGGCGCGCAGCCCCGCCTCGCGTTCCAGCAGATGGCGGGCGGCCGTGAGTACGAGGTTTGTCTCGGTCGGCCCCGACGATGCGGCGGTCGGCCCTTCGACGGCCAGCGACAGCCCCGCGCCGGGGATCAGGGTCAGCGTGTCGCCGGCGCCGGCGAACGCGACCAGGCTTTCGAGCTCGTGATAGCCGTCGGCCCGCCGTCCGAGGACGTGGAGGGTGAGGTTGATCTTGGCGGGCGCCCGGGCCGTGAGGAGCCGATCGGCCAAAGGCGGCTTTACCCGCCGTTCTTCTTGATCTCGGCCCGCTCGGTTTCCGCCGCCGCCGGCTTGTCCTGCTCGATGCCCTTCTCGAGCTTGTCGACGATCTTGGCGAGATCGTCGGGCTCGGGGTTCGAATCCTTGGCGTGCTGCCACTGGAATCGCGCCTCGAGCTTGCGGCCGACCCGCCAATAGGCGTCGCCGAGGTGATCGTTGATGACCGGGTCGCCCGGCTTCAGCTCGACCGCCTTCTCGAGCTCGCGCACGGCCTCCTCGTAGCGGCCAAGACGGTAGAAGGCCCAGCCGAGGCTGTCGATGATCATGCCGTCGCGCGGGTTGAGATCGATGGCCCGCTTCAGCATGGCGAAGGCCTCGTCGATGTTCAGCCCCATGTCGACCCAGGAATAGCCGAGATAGTTGAGCACCTGCGACTTGCCGCCGGGCTGCGCATCCGGAACCAGCTCGAGGGCCTTCTTGAGATCGGCCTCCGCCTTCGGCCATTGCTTGGCGCGCTCATGAGCGCTGCCGCGGAAATAGAACAGGGTCCAATGGCCGCGATTGGGCTCGCCGATGCGCTCGACCGCCTTTGTGTAGACCTCGGCCGCCTCGGCGTAGCGCTTGCGAGCGCGCAGGACGTTGCCGAGGGCCATGATGACCTCGATGTCCTCGGAGCGCTCCTTCATCAGGCCTTCGAGGTGCTTGACCGCCTCGTCGCCCTTGCCGAGCTGCTCGAGGCCGAGCCCGATCTGGATGTCGGCGCTCTGCCGGACCGGCGAGTTGTCGGGGATGCGGTTGAAAACCTCGATCGCCCGGTCGACGCGCTTCAGGCGCTCGAAGATGTCGGCGAGCGTGACGAGCGCGAGGGCGTGATCCGGGTCGAGGTAGAGCGCAAGGCGCAGATAGACAATGGCCGGGAGCTCGTCGCCCTGCTGGTTGCCGGCCGAGCCGAGCCCGTAGAGGACCTCGGCGGCGCCTTGCTGCGCGCTCGTCACGAGCGGCACGAGCGTCTTGCCGGCCTGCAGCTGCAGCAGGGCGTCGCTGACGATCGGATGACGCGGCAGCAGCCCTTCGAACGCGGTATACGCGGCGAGAGCCGAGTCCTTGCGGCCGCGGCGCGATTCGAAGCGCGCATAGGCGTCCACGACCCGCAGGGTCGATTTCTCGACGTCGTAGGCGGCTTTCAGCCGCCGCTCGGCCTCGGCAGTGTTGCCGACCAAGGCCGCGATGAGACCGGCATGATAGTCGCGGAAGACGTTGTAGGTGCGCTCGCCCTTGAGCTTGTCGGCCGATTCCAGCGCCCGCTTGCCGTCGCCGGCCCCGGCGAACGACCAGGCGGTGAGGAGCGTCGAGGTCAGATCGGCGGCGCGGCCCGGTCCGCCCTTGTTCAGGTGGTCTCGCGCCTTGACGTATTGGCGCGCCCGGAGCTCACGCACGCCGAGCGCGAGATGAGCGAGGCCGTTGGCCTTGTCGCGCTGCGCGAGGCGCTCGGCGGCCCGGAAAGCCTCCTGCATGGAGCCGTCGGCCAGGAAGGACACGAAGGCCCGCTCGAGGAGTTCCGGGTTGCGCGGGTCCTCCTTGAGCGTCTCGCGATAAAAAGTCGCGGCGGCGGCCGTGTCGCGAGCGGCGCCGGCGATATAGGCGGCGAGGAAATTGCCCTCCAGACTTTCGGCGGGCTGGAACAACGGCGCCTGCATCGTCTCCGCCGGCAGAGCGCGCCGGGCGAGCGCGGGCGCTGCGAACAGGCACGCGGTCCCGAGGGCAAGAGCCTGAAGAGCGCGAATCATCGGCGGCATGTTGGCAAAGGGCACGAAGCTCAGCTCCGGTTCTCGCTCGATATCGAGGGTTGACGGTTATCCGGTCTCGCCCGGCGAGACCAAGGGCACGATGCCGATCATGCCCAACTCCTTGTAATCGATCACGTTCAGGCGTTCCGACCGACGTGATCACAACGCATCGTGACCGGAGCGCCACGCACCGCTTGCGGTCGGCCGGCGCGATCTGCAAGCCGTATCTACCGCAAACCGCCGCTTCACGAAAGGGCGCACGCCTACATGTTGGGGTAGTTCGGCCCCCCTCCCCCCTCGGGCGTCACCCAGAGGATGTTCTGCGCCGGGTCCTTGATGTCGCAGGTTTTGCAGTGGACGCAGTTCTGGGCGTTGATGACGAATCGCGGGTCGGTGCGCCCTTCGGCATCGGCGTAGACGACCTCGTAGACGCCGGCCGGGCAATAGAGCCGGGCCGGCTCGCCGTAGCGCGGCAGGTTCTCGCGGATCGGCACCGACGGGTCGAGCAGGACGAGGTGGCTCGGCTGATCCTCCTCGTGATTGGTGTTCGACAGGAACACCGAGGAGAGCCGGTCGAAGGTGAGGACGCCATCGGGCTTCGGATAGGCGATCGGCTTCGCCTCGGACAGCGGCTTGAGGCAGGCATGGTCCGGCTTGCCGTGCCCCATGGTGCCGAACAGCGAGCGGCCGAGGCGCTCGCCCATCCACATGTCGAGGCCGCCGAGGGCGACGCCGGCGAGGGTGCCGAAGCGCGACCACAGCGGCTTGACGTTGCGGACACGGTAG
>DASQLE010000393.1:0-12186 GCA_035630175.1 Beijerinckiaceae bacterium | reverse complement strand
GAGGCCGAGCGCCTCGTCGGTGATCGGACCCGCCGCCTCCGAGTTGCGGAAGATCTCGACCATGTCCACCGGCCACGGGACCTCAGAGAGCCGCGCGTAGACGGGCCGGCCGAGGATCTCGCGCCCGCCCCAGCCCGGATTGATGGGGATCACGTCGTAGCCGCGCTCGAGCAGATACTTCGTGACGATCCAGCTCGGACGCGCCGGATTGTTGGAGGCGCCGACGAGCGCGACCGTCTTCACCGATTTCAGGATCTCCCGGATGGTGCCGTCCGGGTAGCTGTCGTGGTTCATGGCTTCCTAAGTGGCGGCTCGCCGGCCAATGCGCAACAGTTCCTCCCTCTCCCCTCCGCGGGAGCGGGGCGGGTGACGGAAGCGGAGCGCCCCTCTCCGGGCTCGGGCTCTGCCCGAATCCGCCCTCCCGCTGAAGGGGGAGGGAAGGCTTCCGAGTTGCGGACCCCCGATATTGTCAGGTAACTATAGCGGGCCGTCCGGGAGAAAAGGCCATGCGTATGAGTTTCTCGCGCCTGCACCGTGTTGCGGCGCTGACGGTCGCAATGTCGGTCGGTAGCGCGTCCTATGCGTCGTCGACAGGCTCGGCGCTCGCCCAAAACCGCGACGTCCTGGTTTTCGCAGCCGCGTCGATGAAGAACGCGCTCGACGAGATCAACGACGCGTGGGCCCGGGAGAACGGGGGCAGGAAGGCGACGATCTCCTACGCCGCTTCTTCCGCCCTCGCCAAGCAGATCGAGGGGGGCGCACCCGCCGACCTGTTCGCCTCGGCCGATCTCGACTGGATGGAATACGTGGGGGACAAGGGCCTGATCCGCACCGAGACGCGCATCAATCTCCTCGGCAACCGCATTGTCCTGATCGCGCCGAAGGACGCGGCCCCCGCCATGACGATCGCGCCGGGGTTCAATCTTGCCGGCGCCCTCGGTCAAGGCCGGCTCGCCATGGCCAATGTCGATGCGGTGCCGGCCGGCAAATACGGCAAAGCCGCACTGGAGAAGCTCGGCGCCTGGACCGCCGTCAAGGATCGCGTAGCGCAGGCCGAGAACGTGCGTGCGGCCCTGCTTCTGGTCTCCCGCGGCGAGGCGCCGTTCGGCATTGTCTATCAGACGGACGCGGCGGCCGATCCCAACGTCAAGATCGTCGGCACGTTTCCCGAGGACACGCATCCGCCGATCGTCTACCCGGTCGCCGTCACGAAGGCGTCGGCGAACGCGGACGCGCCAGCTCTGCTCGCGTTCCTGCGCGGCCCCGCGGCGCGCGCCGCCTTCGAGCGTCAGGGCTTCACGGTGCTGAACCGACCTGCGTCAGGCTCCTAACCCGCGGCGATCGATGCTCGGTGAGTGGCTGTCGCCGGAGGAGTGGACCGCCCTGCGCCTGAGCTTGCGCGTCGCCCTCGTCGCCGTGGCGGCGAGCCTGCCGGTGGGGCTCGCCGTCGCGTACCTGCTCGCCCGCGGGCGCTTCTGGGGCAAGTCGCTCCTCGACACGCTCGTCCATCTGCCGCTCATCCTGCCGCCGGTCGTCACCGGCTATCTGCTTCTCATCGGGTTCGGCCGGCGCGGCCCGATCGGCAGCTTCCTGGCCGAGCAGTTCGGGATCGTGTTGTCCTTCCGGTGGACCGGGGCGGCGCTGGCCTGCGCCGTGATGGGCTTTCCGCTGCTCGTGCGAGCCATCCGCTTGTCGATCGAGGCGGTCGACCGCAAGCTCGAGGACGCGGCCGGAACGCTCGGTGCCAATCCGCCCTTCGTGTTCCTGGTCGTCACCGTGCCCTTGATCCTGCCGGGAATCATCGCCGGCACCATCCTGTCCTTCGCCAAGGCCATGGGCGAGTTCGGCGCCACCATCACCTTCGTGTCCAACATCCCGGGTGAAACGCAGACGCTGCCGTCCGCCATCTATACCTTCACGCAGGTGCCGGGCGGCGAAGCAGGCGCGTTCCGGTTGACGCTCGTGTCGATCGCCGTCTCGATGCTGGCCTTGCTCTGCTCTGAGCTCATGGCCCGCGTGGTGCGACGCAGGATCGCCGCCGAATGAGCCTGGAGGTCGACATCTCGCATCGGCAAGGCGCGTTCCATCTGCAAGCTTCGTTCCGCTCCGAAGGACGATTGACGGCGCTCTTCGGCCGTTCCGGATCGGGCAAGACGACGCTGGTCAACGCTATCGCCGGTCTCGTGCGCCCGCAGCGGGGACGGATCGAGGTCGACGGTGTCGTCCTCCTCGACACGGACGCCGGCGTGTTCGTGCCGAAGCACCGCCGTCAGATCGGCTACGTGTTCCAGGAAGGGCGGCTGTTCCCGCATCTCTCGGTCAAGCACAACCTGCAATTCGGGAGCTGGTTCACCCGCGGCCGCGAGCGCATGGCGGCGTCCGGGTTCGACGCGGTCGTCGACCTCCTCGGCATCCGCGACCTGCTCAAACGCCGGCCGGGCGGCCTGTCGGGCGGCGAGAAGCAGCGCGTGGCGATCGGCCGGGCGCTGCTCGCGCAACCGCGGCTCTTGCTCATGGACGAGCCGCTCGCTTCGCTCGACGAGGCGCGCAAGGCTGAGATCCTGCCCTATATCGAGCGCCTGCGCGACGAGGCGGGCGTGCCGATCGTCTATGTCTCGCATGCCGTGCGCGAGGTCGCCCGGCTCGCGACCACGGTGATTGTTCTGGAGGAGGGCCGCGTCGCGTCAAGCGGGCCGCTTCGCGAGACGCTGGGCGATCGGCTTGCGGTGTCGGTGAGGTCCGACCGCGAAAGCTGCACGATTCTAGAGGGCCGCATCGCTGCCCATGACGAGCGTTTCGGCCTGACCGATGTCGAAACGCCGGCTGGCAAGCTTCATGTGCCGCGACTTGCCGGCGGCGTCGGCGCGACCGTGCGTGTTCTGATCAGGGCGCGGGACGTGATGCTGTCCGTCAACCGCCCCCACGGCATCAGCGCGCTCAACGTCTTGCCCGGCACGATCGAGAATATCGTCAAAGGCGACGGGGCCTGGGTCGACGTGCGCTTGCGATGCGGCGAGGCGGATGTCCTGGTGCGATTGACGCGGAAGTCTGCCGAGGAGCTGGCTCTGCGGCCCGGACGATCCGCCTTCGCTCTCGTCAAGAGCATGTCGTTCGACGATTAAATGCCAGAGGAGTCGTTCATGGCCAGATTGAGCATTCGCATCGACCTCGACGACGATGGCCGGCTCGGCCCCGGCAAGGTGTTGCTGCTCGAGCGCATCGCGGAGCACGGCTCCATCGCCGCGGCGGGACGGTCGATGCGGATGTCGTATCGCCGCGCATGGGAGCTCGTCGCCGACATCAACGCCTCGTTCAGCCGACCCCTCGTCGCCGCGCAGATGGGAGGGCGCCGGGGCGGAGGAGCCTCGCTCACATCCCTCGGTCAGGCGCTGGTCAGGCATTACCGCGCCATCGAACGCGAGGCTGCCGCCGCCGCCCAGCCTCACCTGCGCGCCTTGCAGAGAGCCGCAGCCTAGCACGCCGCGTAAAGGCTTGCCGCTAGGCACGTCATGACCGACGTGCTGGGGCCGGCTCCCTCGCGCAACGCCAAAAAGTCGCAATCCTGCTGTCCGGAACCACCATGAACTTGCATCAGAGCCCGGCGCGGGCGGCCGATCCGGTCGCCCGCCGCCGAACCTTCGCGATCATCTCGCACCCGGACGCCGGCAAGACCACGCTGACCGAGAAGCTGCTCCTGTTCGGGGGCGCCATCCAGCTCGCCGGCGAGGTCAAGGCGAAGCGAAACCGCGTGCAGACCCGCTCGGATTGGATGGGCATCGAGCGCGAGCGCGGCATCTCGGTCGTCACCTCCGTGATGACCTTCGATTACGACGGCCGCGTCTTCAACCTCCTCGACACGCCCGGTCACGAGGACTTCTCCGAGGACACCTACCGCACGCTCACGGCGGTGGATTCCGCCGTCATGGTGATCGACGCCGCCAAGGGCATCGAGGCGCGCACGCGCAAGCTGTTCGAGGTGTGCCGGCTGCGCGACATCCCGATCGTCACCTTCATCAACAAGATGGACCGGGAGAGCCGCGATCCGTTCGATCTCCTCGACGAGATCGAGAAGACCCTCGCCCTCGACACCGCCCCGGTGACCTGGCCGATCGGCCGCGGCCGCAGCTTCGCGGGCACCTTCGATCTCGCCCGCAACCTCGTGCGCCGGCTCGATGCCGACGCGGCGCCGCGGCAGGTCTCGGGGCCGGACGATGCGGCCCTCGCCGAATTCCTGCCGGCCGAGGAGCTGGCCGGCTGGCGCGAGGAGGTCGCATTGGCCCGCGAGGCCTTGAAGCCGTTCGACGTCAAGGCCTTCCGCGAAGGCCATCTGACGCCGGTCTTCTTCGGCAGCGCGCTGAAGAATTTCGGCGTGCGCGATCTCATCGACGCGCTCGCCGCTTTCGCGCCGCCGCCGCGCGAGCAGGACGCCGACCGCCGCACCGTCGCGGCGGCGGAGGACCGCATGACCGGCTTCGTCTTCAAGATCCAGGCCAACATGGATCCCAACCACCGCGACCGCATCGCCTTCCTGCGCATCTGCTCGGGCAGGCTCGCCCGCGGCATGAAGGCGAAGCTGGTGCGCACCGGCAAGCCGATCAGCCTCAACGCGCCGCAATTCTTCTTCGCCCAGGACCGCGCCATTGCCGACGAGGCCTGGGCCGGCGACGTGGTCGGCATCCCGAACCACGGCACCTTGCGCATCGGCGACACCATCACCGAGGGCGAGGACCTCGTCTTCCGGGGCGTGCCGAGCTTCGCGCCCGAGATTCTGCGCCGCATCAAGCTGACCGACGCGATGAAGGCCAAGAAGCTGCGCGAGTCGCTGCGCCAGATGGCCGAGGAGGGCGTGGTGCAGCTTTTCCTGCCGCATGACGGCGCGCCGGCGATCGTCGGCGTCGTCGGCGCCCTGCAGCTCGACGTGCTCAAGGAGCGCCTGCTCGCCGAATACGGGCTGCCGATCGACTACGAGACGACGCGCTTCACGCTGTGCCGCTGGGTCAGCGCCGACGACCGCGCCGAGCTCGACCGCTTCAGCGCCGCCCACCACTCGGCCATGGCCGCCGATCTCGACGACGCGCCCGTCTTCATGGCGCCGACGCCCTTCCTCGTGAAATACGAGGAGGAGCGCTGGCCCGCCATCCGCTTCTCCGACGTCAAGGATTACCAGAAGCGAAACGAGGCGGCCTGACCGGGCCATGACGGGCGCCGAATGAACCGCGCCGGGTCGGCGCGGTTGAGCCATCGTGAATGATGATCGACCGCACGGCCCGATGACGGCGCAGGCGGGCCCGGGCCTGCCCGCGGAGCCGCACGTTCACCGCCGGTCGATGGCGTATTTCATGCCCGACCGGGCATGGATCGCCGTTCTCGTGGTCCTCATCGCCATCTCGGTGACGGTCGGCATCCTCGAGGCGTGGCCTCTCGCCGTGCTCATCGACAGCGTCCTCACGGATCAGCCCAAAGGCGACTGGATCCACGCGCTGTTCTTGTCCGTCCTGCCGGACGGCAAGATCGGCCAGATCGTCGGGCTCGTCGTCATCGGCATGGGTCTGCAGCTCGTCGGCTATGTCGTGTGGATGGCCCGCACGATGATCAACTATCACCTCGAATACCGCGGCACCACGCGGGTGCGTTACGACCTGTTCGGCAAGCTCCAGCACCTCGGCATGACGTACCACAAGAGCCGGCCGCAGGGCGACGCCATCTACCGCCTGTCGACGGACGCCTTCGGGCCATGGGGGATCATGGACGTGGTCATCGGCACCGCCGTCGCGGCCGTGACCCTGACCGTGATGACGGCCATCATGCTGTCGCGCAACGTGCCGCTGACGCTTGCCGCTTTCACGGTGGCGCCGCTGATGATCTGGAGCAATTGGCGCTTTGGCCTGCGCATCCACCAGCGGGCGCTGGAATCGAAAGAGATCGACGCCGACCTCACGAGCGTCATCCAGCAGAGCATGGCACGGGTCGGCCTCGCCCAGGCGTTCCGCCGCGAGACCCAGGAGTTCGGCGGCTTCAGCGCCGCGGTCCTGCGCAGCGTCGCGGCGCTCATGCGGCTGCGCTGGCAGGAAGCGCTGTATCCGCTCGCCCGCGACGGCATCCTGGCGGTCGGCGGAGCCATCATCCTCGGCTACGGCGGCTACCTAGTCTATCGCGACCAGCTCCTCGCTCCCGTCGCGGGCGGCATGACCGTCGGCACGCTGATCATCTTCATGGACTACATCCGAAAGCTGTGGGACCCGCTGAAGTGGCTGACGGAGTTCGTCGCCAAGGTGCGGGTGTTCGAGGCCGCCGCCCGGCGCGTGTTCCGCGTTCTCGATACGCCGGCGTCGGTCGCGGAGGCTCGCGACCCGGTGAGGCTGCCCCTGCGGCCGCGGGTCCTGACCCTCGACGATGTCGGGTTCGGCTACCGGGACGGGCAGGAGGTCCTGCGCGACGTGTCGGCCGAGATCCGGCCCGGCGAGATGGTCGCCTTCGTCGGGCCCAGCGGCACCGGCAAGAGCACCCTTCTCAATCTCATGCTGCGTTTCTACGACCCGACCCGCGGCGCGCTGCGCCTCGACGGCGCCGATTTTCGCACGATCCGCATCGCCGATCTCAGGCGGCACATGGCCCTTGTCGGCCAGGACAGCGTCATGCTGCCGGCGAGCGTGATGGAGAACATCGCCTACGGTCGCGCCGGCGCCACACGCGTCGAGATCGTCGAAGCCGCCGAGATGGCCGGCGCCGCGGATTTCATCAAGGACATGCCCGACGGCCACGACACGATCCTGACCGAAGGCGGACAGAACCTCTCGGGCGGGCAGCGCCAGCGCATCGCCATTGCCCGCGCGCTGGTAGCCGAGGCGCCGTTCCTGATCCTCGACGAGCCGACCAGCGCCCTCGATCCGCACCACGAGCAGCGGCTGGTGCAGACCCTCGATCGCCTCAGGGGCGAGCGCACGATCGTCCTGGTCACGCACCGGCTCGAATCGGTGATCCACTGCGACCACGTGTTCGTCATGGGGGCCGGGACGATCGTCGAGCGCGGCACGCATCGGCAACTGCTCACGCAGCAGGGGAGCTACGCCGGGATGTGGCACCGGCCGGAGCCGGCCGCGGCGCAATGAGGTCCGCTTCCGGGAGCTCCGACAGACCCGTCGCAAAGCTGATTATCCTTTACGGTATTCTGATACCTCTCGCCTGAACGGCTTACAGGATAAAGCTTTGGCGAAGGTCAGGCTTGCGAAAAGCATTGACAAGCACGTCAGCCTCGCCTATCCACCCCGCCATCGCCGCCGCGTTCCCGCGGCGGTTTTCCGTTTCCGAACCGGGAGCCCCTTAAGGGGGTCGAACCGATGAAAACCTTTTCCCTCAAAGCCGCCGACGTCGACAAGAAGTGGGTCGTCATCGACGCCACCGGCCTGGTCGTCGGCCGTCTCGCCTCGGTCGTCGCCATGCGCCTGCGCGGCAAGCACAAGCCGAGCTACACGCCGCATGTCGATTGCGGCGACAACGTCATCGTCATCAACGCCGACAAGGTGGTGTTCACCGGCCGCAAGCGCGAGCAGAAGGTCTATTACCATCACACCGGCTATCCGGGCGGCATCAAGGAGCGCTCGGCCAAGCACATCCTCGAGGGCCGCTTTCCCGAGCGGATCGTCGAGAAGGCGGTCGAGCGCATGCTGCCGCGCGGACCCCTGTTCCGGCAGATCCTCGGCAACCTCCGCGTCTACAAGGGCGCCGAGCACCCGCATACGGCGCAGCAGCCGGAGACGCTCGACGTCGCCGCCCTCAACCGCAAGAACGTGAGCAACTGACCATGGCGACCCTGCAATCCCTCGCCGATCTCGCCGGCCAGCCGGCGCAGCCCGCCGCCCCCGACGCGGCGGTCCACGTCCAGAAGCTCGACGCCCAGGGGCGCGCCTACGCCACCGGCAAGCGCAAGGATGCGGTCGCCCGCGTCTGGATCAAGCCCGGCCCCGGCCAGATCACCGTCAACCAGCGGCCGGTCGACGTGTATTTCGCGCGTCCCGTGCTGCGCATGATCCTGCAGCAGCCGCTGCAGATCGCCAACCGCCTCGGCCAATACGACATCGTCGTAACCGTCGACGGCGGCGGCCTGTCGGGCCAGGCCGGCGCCGTGCGCCACGGCCTCGCCAAGGCGCTGACCTATTTCGAGCCCGATCTGCGCCCGGCCCTCAAGAAGGAAGGCTTCCTGACCCGCGATCCGCGTGTCGTCGAGCGCAAGAAATACGGCAAGAAGAAAGCCCGCCGCTCCTTCCAGTTCTCGAAGCGCTAAGCGCTTCGCCTACGAACAAGGCAGGGCGGCTTCGGCCGCCCTTTTCTTTGCCGCCTTGGGCAGACCATATAGGCTGCGGGCCCGGGCCCGGAGGTCTTCCGATGCTGACGACCAATGAAACCTTGAGGACCGGACAGCGCGCGGCGGCGGTCTTCATCGACGGCGAGGCCGGCACGACCGGCCTCGGCATCCGCGAGCGCCTGCGCGCGGTCGCCAGCGTCGACCTCAGGAGCATCGCCCCGGAGCGGCGCAAGGACCCGGCCGCCAAGCGCGCCCTGCTCGGCGAGGTCGATCTTGTAGTCCTCTGCCTTCCCGACGACGGCGCGCGCGAGACCGTCGCCCTGGTCGATGCCATGGGCGCGGACGGGCCGCGGGTACTCGACGCGTCGACGGCGCATCGGGTAGCGCCGGGCTGGGCCTACGGCTTTCCGGAGCTGGCGCCCGGCCAGGCCGAGGCGATCGCGGCGGCGCGCCGGGTCGCCAATCCCGGCTGCTACCCGACCGGCGCCATCGCCCTTATCCGCCCGCTCGTCGATGCCGGCCTGATCCCTGAGGATCACCCCATCACGGTCAATGCCGTCAGCGGCTACAGCGGCGGCGGGCGCTCGATGATCGAGGCCT
The DNA here is from genome assembly GCA_035630175.1 of Beijerinckiaceae bacterium. GTDB lineage: Bacteria > Pseudomonadota > Alphaproteobacteria > Rhizobiales > Beijerinckiaceae > JAJKJG01. The sequence continues at coordinate 3,284 of DASQLE010000393.1, read as the reverse complement.
TCGAGGGCGGTCGCGCGCCGGCCTTCGAGCTCTACGGCCTCGGCTTCGAGCACAAGCACGTGCCGGAGACGCAGCTTTATGCGCGGCTGACGCGGCGGCCGATCTTCGTGCCGTCGGTCGGCAATTTCCGGCAGGGCATGCTGGTGAGCGTGCCGCTGCATCTCGATCTCTTGCCGGGAAAGCCGTTGGCGCGCGATCTCGAGGCGGCGCTGGCGGCGCATTATCCGCGCGACGGCCTCGTCCGCGTCATGCCGGTGGCTGCCGACGGCAAGCGGATCGAGCGCCTCGAGCCCGAGGCCCTCAACGACAGCGATCGCTTGGAGCTGCGCGTCTTCGGCCACGAGACCTACCCGCATGCGGTGCTCGTCGCCCGCCTCGACAATCTCGGCAAGGGCGCCTCCGGCGCGGCCGTGCAGAACATCCGCCTGATGCTGGGGCTCGACCGACCCTAGCGTCATGGTCGGGCTTGACCCGACCATCGCGTCCCGGATGAGGCGCTTGTTCCGTGCCGAGGCCCTCGGGTCTGCGCTAGCGCTTCGCCTGAGGATGAGGCGGGGAGTGGCGCTGCGGCCGAGGATGACGCAATAAGAGCCCATGATCATCCTCATCCTCGGCCTCATCATCTTCATCGGCGCGCATTCCTTCACGATGGCGCGGGAACCGCGGGCGCAAGCCATCGCCCGGCTCGGGGAGGGGGCGTATAAGGGCCTCTACTCGCTCGTCTCGCTGCTCGGTCTCGTCCTCATCATCTGGGGCTTCGGCGCCTACCGCGCCGAGGGCTACATCCAGGTGTGGAATCCGCCGGTATGGACGCGGCACCTGGCGCTGCTGCTCGTCTGGCCCGCCTTCGTCGCCTTCGCCGCCGCCTACCTGCCCGGTCGCATCAAGGGCGCGCTGAAGCACCCGATGCTGGCAGCCCTCAAGATCTGGGCGCTCGCCCATCTCCTCGCCAACGGCGATCTCGGCTCGATGCTGCTGTTCGCAGGCCTGCTCGCCTGGGCGGTCGCGGCGCGCATCTCGACCAAGCGCCGCGACGAGGTTCTCGATCATGGCGGCCCGGCCGCCGCTCCGGCCGGCTGGCGCAACGATATCCTCGCCATCGCCATCGGCACGGTGGCCTATCTCGTTTTCCTCGTCTGGCTGCATCCGCTTCTGATTGGCGTTCCGGCCTTGCCGCGCTAAACGTTCGCCATGTCCGTCCAGGCCGACCTCCGCCGCCTCACTGCGCCCGACATCCGCGCCCGCAAGGGCGGCCCGCCGATCGTCTCGCTGACCTCCTACCACGCCCACACGGCGCGCCTCGTCGATCAGCATTGCGACGTGATCCTGGTCGGGGACTCGCTCGGCATGGTCATGCACGGCATGGAATCGACCCTGCCGGTGACCCTCGAGATGATGATCCTGCAGGGCCAGGCCGTCATGCGCGGCTCGCGCCGCGCCCTCGTCGTGGTCGACATGCCGTTCGGCTCCTACGAGGAGGGCCGGGAAACGGCCTTCCGCTCGGCGGCGCGCATCCTCAAGGAGACCGGCTGCGGTGCCATCAAGCTCGAGGGCGGGTCACGCATGGCCGAGACCATCCGCTTCCTGGTCGAGCGCGGCGTGCCGGTGATGGGCCATGTCGGCCTCACGCCGCAATCGATCCTCGCCCTCGGCTCGTTCAAGGCGCAAGGGCGCGACCGCGCCGACTGGCCGGCCATCCTCGACGATGCCCGGGCGGTCGCCGAGGCGGGCGCTTTCTCGGTCGTCGTGGAGGCGGTCGCCGAGCCGCTCGGCCGGGCCATCACCGAGGCGGTGCCGATCCCGACCATCGGCATCGGCGCCTCGCCGGCCTGCGACGGCCAGATCCTGGTGCTCGAGGACATGCTCGGCCTGACGCCGCGCGCGCCGAAATTCGTCAAGCGCTTCGGCGATATCGGCCCGTCCATCGCCAAGGCGGTCGAGGATTATGCCCGCGAGGTCCGCGAGCGGACCTTCCCGGCGCCAGAGAACACCTATCCGGAGCGCAAAGCCGCGACCTGACGCCTCTCGCAAGAGCGGGGCAGCCATGCTAGCGACCGCCCCAGGATCGAGGCGGGTGGGACTCGCTTACGGGAAGGCCAATGGGCGATTTCATTCGCGAAGTCGACGAGGAATACCGCCGCGACCGGATCATGGCGATCTGGAAGCGCTACAGCGGCGTCATCGTCGGCGTCATCGTGCTCGTCGTGGCGGGCGTCGGCGGTTGGCGCTACTGGCAGCACATGGAGCGGCAGCGCGCCGAGGCCGCGGCGGTGCGCTACGAGGAGGCCGTGCGGCTCGCCCGCGAGGGCAAGAGCGACGAGGCCGAGCAAAGGCTCGCGGCTCTCGCCAAAGAGGCGCCGCCCGGCTACCAGACGCTGTCGCGCTTCCGCCTCGCCGCCGAGCAGGGCCGCCAGAACCCGGACGCGGGCGCCAAGGCCTACGACGCGCTCGCCGCGGATGGCGGGGTCGAGCCGGTCATGCAGGATCTGGCGCGGCTGCGCGCGGCGATGCTGCGCATCGACACGGCCGACTCGGCGGCAGTGCAGCCGAGCCTCGAGCGCCTGGCGACGCCGACCAATGTCTGGCGCCATACCGCACGCGAGCTGCTCGGGCTGAGCGCCTTGAAGCGCGGCGATTACGACGCCGCCGGACGCTGGTTCGACCAGATCGCCGCCGACCGCGACACGCCGCAGGGCCTGCGCGGGCGGCTTGAGCTCTACACCTCGCTCGTCGCCGGCGGTCCGGTCCAGACGACGACCCAATAGCAATCGCATGACTCCCGCGGTCGCCATCGTCGGACGGCCGAACGTCGGCAAATCGACGCTCTTCAACCGTCTCGTCGGCCGGCGCCTGGCGCTCGTCGACGACCGTCCCGGCGTCACCCGCGACCGCCGCGAGGGCGAGGCGCGGCTCGGGTCCTTGCGCTTCCGCATCATCGACACCGCCGGCCTCGAGGAGGCGGAGGCGGGCTCGCTGCTCGGCCGCATGCGCGCCCAGACCGAGGCGGCGATCGACGAGGCCGAGCAAAGGCTCGCGGCTCTCGCCAAAGAGGCGCCGCCCGGCTACCAGACGCTGTCGCGCTTCCGCCTCGCCGCCGAGCAGGGCCGCCAGAACCCGGACGCGGGCGCCAAGGCCTACGACGCCCTGGCCGCGGATGGCGGGGTCGAGCCGGTCATGCAGGATCTGGCGCGGCTGCGCGCGGCGATGCTGCGCATCGACACGGCCGACTCGGCGGCAGTGCAGCCGAGCCTCGAGCGCCTGGCGACGCCGACCAATGTCTGGCG
>DASQLE010000392.1:0-8411 GCA_035630175.1 Beijerinckiaceae bacterium | reverse complement strand
AGGCGACCCTGCGAGGGGCGGCCTTGGGCGTCGCCACGGGCTCGGTGCCGCGCGAGGACGCGATCGCCCGGCTCGAGACCCTCGCGGCCGTCTGGCGCGGCGACGAGATCGAGATCGCTGCCATCGGTCAGCTCGGGCGCCTTTACGCGGAAGCCGGGCGCTGGCGCGAGGCCTTCACGATGGCGGCCCGCGCCAATGCGTTGTTCCCCGATCACGATGTCAGCCGCGCCCTGCATGAGGGCACCGCGCACCTGTTCGACGAGCTTTTCCTGTCGGGTCGCGGCGAAACGCTCGCGCGTGTCGACGCTCTCGCGCTGTATTTCGACTTCAAGCAGTTCACGCCCATCGGCCGGCGCGGCGACGAGATCGTCCGCCGGCTCGCCGACCGCCTCGTCGAGCTCGATTTGCTCGAGCAGGCGGGCGAGCTCCTGCAATACCAGGTCGACCATCGCGTCACCGGCGCGGCGCGCGCCACCGTCGCGGCGCGGCTCGCCACGATCCGCCTGATGGACAACAAGCCGGCGCTCGCCCTGGCGTCGCTCCATGCGACGCGGCTTCCCGAGCTTCCGGCGCCGATCAAGCGCGCGCGCATGCTGCTCGAAGCGCGCGCCTTGTCCGGGCTGTCGCGCACCGATCTCGCCATCGACGTGCTGCGCGACGAAACCGGTGCGGAGATCGACCGCCTGCGCGCCGACGTCTACTGGACGGGCCGGCGCTGGCGCGAAGCGGGAGAAGCGCACGAGAGCCTGGTCGGCACCCGCTGGCAAAGTCCCGAGCCCCTGTCCGACCGGGACCGGCGCGACGTGCTGCGCGCCGCCGTCGCCTATTCGCTCGGCGAGGAAAGGCTCGCGCTCGACCGCTTGCGCGCCAAGTTCGCGGCCAGGATGGCGGACAGCGCGGATGCCGGCACCTTCGCCTTTCTGACCCGGCCGAACATCGCCAATACGCGTCCGTTCCGCGAGCTCGCGCGCAGCATCACGGGCGCCGATACCCTCGCCGACTTCCTGGCCGAATACCGCAAGCGCTACCCCGAGGCGGCTGCGGCGGATCGCAAGCAGCCGCGGCCCGGCGAAGCGCCGCCGGCGCAGGAACGGCCGCAGGCGCAGAGCAACCAGAGCCGGCCGCCGTCACCGAACGGGTAGGAGCCTCGTCACGCGAGCTGGTGCCGGCTGAAACAGCATGCTCAACATCTTGGAATCGATCTGACGCGCGAACGCGCAACAACGGCCGGGGCGCTCACGGGCCGTAACTCTGCACGAGCGAGCCGGCGACCAGGGTCCAGCCGTCCACGAGCACGAAGAAGATCAGCTTGAACGGCAGCGCGACCGTCACGGGCGGCACCATCATCATGCCGACCGACATCAGGATCGAAGCCACCACGAGATCGATGATAAGGAACGGCACGAACAAGAGAAAGCCGATCTCGAAAGCGCGGCGCAGCTCGGAGATCATGAAGGCCGGCACGATCACGTGAAGGCCGATATCGGCCGCCGTCTGCGGCGCCGGCTCGCGGGCCAGGCCGACGAACAGGCTGAGATCCTTCTCGCGCACGTGGCGCAACATGAAGGTGCGGAACGGCCCCGAGGCGCGCTCAAAGGCTTGCGCCGGCTGGATTTGTCCGGCGAGCAGGGGTTCGATGCCGACGCGATACGCCTCGCGAAAGGTCGGCGCCATGACGAAGGCGGTGAGGAACAAGGCCAGGCTGACGATGACCCCGTTCGGCGGCGCCGTCTGGGTGCCGATCGCCGAGCGCAGGAGCGAGAGGACGACGACGATCCGGGTGAAGGAAGTCACCATCACCAGGATCGACGGCGCCAAGGCGAGTACCGTGACGAGGGCGACGAGCTGCAGCGCGCGTTCCGTCACGCCGCCGCCGGGACCGAGATCGAGCGTGACGCTTTGCGCCGCAACCTCGGAGACTGCTCCCAACGCGCCGGCCAAGGCCAGCGTCAAGCCGAGCGCCACGGCCGATCGAACCGGCAGGGGGCGAGCGCGACGGCGCGTCGGCCGGCCGGTCCTCGTCAGCGTGAGCGGGCGCATTCAGGCGTGATTCGCGGCGGGCATGGGCGGGGCGAACCCTGCTGCGGCCGGCGCGCCTGCGCAAGCGGCAGGCGGGTGTTGTCCGCGGCCGCTTTGTCGCGTCCTGCGGATGGTTACGGTGTCGACGCTACGCCGAGGCAGGCACCATCGAACCGCAGCGTGAACCTAATGCGTCCGCTCGCCGCGATCGATGGGACGGCCGAGGAGCCGCGCGAACTCGGCCTCGATCTCCTCGACCGAGAACGGATCGCTCTGCGGTTCCGCTGGGCCAGGTTGCGGCGCGGGCGGAGCCTCGGGCTCGGGCCGCATGCGCGTGACCGGCGCCGCCCGGGATCGCGCGGCCGCTTCGGCGGCCTCCGCGGCTTTCGTGGCGGGGACGGGAGCCGGGGCGGACGATGGCGGCGGAGCCGGCTGCGGCGGGCGGCCCGATGGCGGTGGAAAGCCGCGCGGCGCCCGATCGTCAGGCTGGGCCGGTCCGTTCGGATGCGGTGCGGCCGGCATCGGTTTGCCGGTCGAGAGCGGACGCTTCAAGGCCTCTTCAAGCTGCTTCGCCATGTTGGACAGGACCGCCGCGTCGGCGCCCGTCGCATCGCCTCTGGCCGGCGGCGGCGCCGGCTGCCGCTGCGGCTCCGGCACGGCCCTCAGGACGGGCTGCTCGGGCTGGAAGGGCGGCGGCTGCCGGACGGGAGCGCCCCTTTGCACCGGCACCGGCGCCGCAGGCTCGCGCGGCTGCATCGGGGCCGGCTCGCGCACGGCTTGCAGGGGAGGGGGTTCACGCGGGGGTGCCAAATCGCGCTGCGCGTGCGGGGCCGGCCGTGGAGCGGCCGGCGGCGGCGACAAGGTGACCACGTCGGGCTTGAGGATCGGCTCGACGGCCACGGCAACCGGCCCGTTGCGCAGGGGCTGATCCGCAACGGCGCGCGCCGAGTCGGTCGCACCGAAGCGGGCGATGACAGGCTCGGCGCGCTGCGCCTCGATCTGCGGACGGCCGGAGGCCTCAAGGGCTCGATCGAAGGATTCGGGCCTGTCCGCGTTCTGGTCGGTCGGCGGCGGCGGCAGCCGAGCGCCTGGGGTGCGGACGATGTTGGTTTCGACGATCACGTCGTTGGGACCGCCGATCAAGAGAAGGTGCTCGACGTTGTCGCGGCGCAGCAGGATGAGCTGCCGCTGCCGGTCGAGGTCGTAGACGTCGACGATGCCGAGCCGCGGCTGGCGGCTGCGTCCGCGGTCGTGCGAGGGAAGCGACAGGCGCCCGCCCGTCAAGCGGCGCAGCACGAGCGCGAAAAGCACCAGAAGTAGGAAAATGATCGCAAAAGCAATCACGTATTTGACGACCGGGGACAGGGCTTCAGTGCCTGGGATCGATAACAAGACGCAATCCTCGGAAAAGGGCGCGACAAGCCGAGGCGGACTTCCGCAAGAATCTGATTAGCACTCCTCCGCCTCGGAGCAACAGGGAACGTCCGTCCCTTAACATGTTTCAGGATTGAAGTCGCGAGGTCTCGTTAGCCGCCCGTTAACCATGGGGGCGGCAGATTTTGCCGGGTTCTTCTCTGGAATCATCCCTTGTCCCTAACCGGCTCGCCGCTCATCTCGATGCTGAAGACGCGGATGCATTGGCATCAAACGCGCCAGAAGCTGCTCGCCGAGAACGTCTCGAACGCCGACACGCCGGGGTTCCAGCCGAAGGACCTGAAGGTGCCCACCTTCGCGCCAAGCGGCGCCGTCACGAACGCCTCGCTCGTTGCGCTGCGCACCGATCCGAGCCATCTCGCCGGCGCCTCCGACCGCGCCGGGGAGGATCCCCGCAACGCGCGGCGCTTCGAGATCACCCCGAGCGGCAACGCGGTCAGCCTCGAGGACGAGATGCTGAAGGTGGCGCAGAACCAGTCCGACTATCAGCTCGCGGCATCCCTCTACCAGAAGAGCCTCTCGATGCTGCGCACGGCCGTCGGCCGCCGGGGGTAAGCGGATCATGGATTTCCTGAAGACGATCTCGGTCGCGGCTTCCGGCCTCAAGGCGCAATCCGGGCGCATGCGCGTCATCGCCGAGAACATCGCCAACGCCGATTCGACGGCCGACAAGCCGGGGGTCGATCCGTATCGGCGCAAGGTGCCGAGCTTCGATCGTCACTTCGACCGCGACCTCGAGGCGAACGTCGTCGCCATGGGCCGCGTCGCGCTCGACCGCAGCGCCTTCCGGACGCGCTTCGAACCGGGCCATCCCGCCGCCGACGCCAAGGGCGAGGTCAAGCTGCCGAACGTCAACTCGCTCGTCGAGACCATGGATATGCGCGAGGCCCAGCGCAGCTACGAGGCCAACCTCAACCTCATCTCGGCCACGCGCCGCATGATCTCGCGCACGCTCGAGATCCTGCGCTGAGCATGATGCCGAAAAGCGGATACCGTTTTTCGGAGGAACATCCTGCTCAACTTCTTAGAATCGATCACGTTTAGCGTTTTGATCGAGTCAATCGAAACGCGTCGTGATCTAGCCAACAACGGAGCTGAACGATGCCCACCAACGCCATCGCGGCCGGCGCCTATGCCGCGACCCAAGGACTCTTGAGCGCGCCCACGAAACCCGGCGCCGCGCCGACCGGCACCGGCCTCGACTTCTCCTCGCTCCTGCAAGGCGCCGTGAACGGCGTCGCCCAGTCCGGCAAGGCCGCCGAGGCGCAGGCGATGGCGGCGGCGGGCGGCAAGGCCGATATCGTCGACGTGGTCACCGCCGTCGCCGAAAGCGAGGCGGCCCTGGAGACCCTCGTCGCCGTGCGTGACCGTGTCATCGCGGCGTATGAGGAAATCATGCGCATGCCGATCTGACGGCGCCGCCATGACCGGCGCCGCCATCCTCGACATCGCCCGCGACGGCATCGTGACGTTCCTCAAGGTGGGAGCGCCGCTCATGCTCGTCGCCTTGATGGTCGGCTTCGTCGTCTCGCTCCTGCAGGCGCTCACGCAGATCCAGGAACAGACGCTGATCTTCGTTCCCAAGATCCTCGCCGTTTTCGCGGCCATGATCCTGATGCTGCCGTTCATGAGCGATGCGCTCGCCGGCTACATGACCCGCATCGCCACGCGCATCGCGAGCGGCGGATGAGCTCCATCGTCATTCCGGGGCGCCGAAGGCGGGCCTGGAACCCACGATCGGGTGCACCACTCGGATTGTTGAGCACCGAGCCCGTTCGTGGGTTCCGGGCTCGCGCCTGCGGCGCGCCCCGGAATGACGGTATAACCGCGCCCGATGAACTTCCTGATTCCCGAGATGGCGACCGCGTTCATGCTCACCTTCGCGCGGGTGGGCACGCTCGTCATGCTGATGCCGGGGATCGGCGAGCAGATGATCCCGGTGCGGGTGCGCTTGGGCGCGGCGCTGCTCCTGACCCTGGTCCTGTTCCCGCTGACGCGCACCCTCCTGCCGGCGGGCGGCACGCCGGATGCGATCATCGCCGTACTGATCGGCGAGATCGCCGTCGGGCTTGTGCTCGGCCTTGCCGTGCGCATGGTCGTCGGGGCCTTGCAGACGGCCGGCAACATCGTCGCCCAGCAGCTCGGCCTGGCTTTCGCCATGTCGGTCGATCCGGCCATGGGCGGCCAGCAAGCGGCGATCGGCAACTTCCTGACGCTTCTCGGCATCACACTGATCTTTGCCGCCGACCTGCATCACCTCGCCATCATGGCCATCCGCGACAGCTACGCCTTCCTGCCGCCGGCCGGCGTTCCGGAGGTGGGCGACGCGGCGATGCTCGCGATACGGGCGGTCGGGCGCGGCTTCGCCCTCGCGGTGCAGATCGCGGCGCCGTTCATCGCCTTCGGCATCCTGTTCAATCTCGGCCTCGGCGTGCTCTCGCGCCTTATGCCGCAGCTGCAGGTCTTCTTCCTCGCCATGCCGGCGACCATCCTCATCGGCATGCTCCTGCTGCTCGTGGCGCTCGGCGTCATGATGGGCGTGTTTCTCGAGGATCTCGCCGAGTTCCTCGGGGAGCTCGGAGGGCGCTAGAGCATGATGCCGAAAAGCGGACACCGCTTTTCGGAAATCATCATGCTCACCTTCTAGGATCGATCACGCGTCCGCGTTTCGATCCGTTCGATCGCAACGCGGCGTGATCTAATGGCTGACGGCGCCGAGCAGGAGGATCGCACAGAAGAACCGACCGAGCGAAAACTCGAGGAGGCGATCAAGCGCGGCGACGTCGCCAAGAGCGGCGAGATCAACACCCTGTTCGTCCTCGGCGGCTTCACGCTTGCCCTCCTGACCACGTCGGCGCAGGTCTCGACGTCGCTCGTCTTCAACCTGCGCGGCTTCCTGATGAATGCGCACCTCGTGCCGTCGGATGCGGGCGGGCTCTATGCCGTCGGCCGCCATGCGCTTTGGGCCGGCGTCGCGGCGGTTTTCCTGCCGCTGGCTTTCGTGGTGTTCGGCGCCCTGGCCGGCGGCTCGATCCAGCACCGGCCCTTGTGGACCTTCCAGCCCCTGAAGCCGCAGTTCAGCCGGGTGTCGCCGATGGCGGGCTTCAAGCGCATGTTCGGCCGCGAAGCCATCATCCAGTTCGTCAAGGGCCTCATCAAGATCGCCATCGTCGGGGCCGTCGCGTCCAATGTCCTGTGGAACGAGCGCGACCGCCTCGAAGGCCTCGCCCGCATGGAGGCGAGCGCCCTCCTGCCGGCCGTTCTAGCGCTGTCCATGAAGCTCCTCGCCGGCGTGCTCGCGATCTATGCCTTTCTTGCCCTCGGCGACGCCGTCTACCAGCGCTTCAGCTGGATGAAGCGCCAGCGCATGTCGAAGACCGAGATCAAGGACGAGTGGAAGCAGCAGGAGGGCAATCCGGAGATCAAGGCCCGGCTGCGGCAAATCCGCACCGCACGCCTCAAGAAGCGCATGATGAACGCCGTGCCGACCGCCACCGTCGTCGTCACCAACCCGACGCACTACGCGGTCGCTCTCAGATACGAAAAGGGCATGGCCGCGCCCGTTTGCGTCGCCAAGGGCCTGGACTCGCTCGCCCTGCGCATCCGTGCGGTCGCCACCCAGCACGGCGTCGCGGTTGTCGAGAACCCGCCGCTCGCGCGCGCCCTGCATGCGACCGTGCAGATCGACGACGAAATCCCGGTGGAACATTACAAGGCGGTCGCCGAAGTCATCGGCTACGTCTTGCGGCTTAGGCGGCGCGCGTCCTAAGCCTGAACGGGAAGGAAAGTTGCCTCCGATGGCGCACATGACCGAATCGCCGCCGGCGGCCCCGCCGCGTCGGTCGGACAAGCCGGGGCATGTCGGCCTCCTCTTGTTCCTCGCGGCTCTGCTCGTCGGAGCGGCGATCGGCCTGAGCGTCGTCACCCACGACAAGGCGCAGCCGCTGATCCTCGGGCTGCTCGCCATCCTCGCCATGGCCGGCGTGTTCTTCGTCTTCGCCCTCGCCATCGGGGCCATCCAGTTCGGCGGGGAGGGGGCCCGCAACGATCTCACCAAGGCGGTCGCCGACACCGCCCGCGAGGGGCTCGCGGTGGTCGAGGACGACGGCCGCATCGTCTATGCCAACGACGCTTATCTCAGTCTCGCGGGCGCGGGGTCGCTGTCCGATCTGCGCGCCGTGGAGCGCGCCTTCACGGGCGCTCCCGACGTGTCCGAGGCCATCTACCGCCTCGCCCAGGCCGCCCGCGAAGGGCGCCCCGCCGGCGAGGAGATCCGCATGGCTCCCGCGCTCGACGGCACGCGCGATTTCGCCTGGTACCGCGTCACCGTGCGGCCCGTGCCGCGCGCCGCCCGCCGCTTCGCCACCCTGTGGAGCGTCGCCGACGTGACCCAGGATCGGGAGAAACAGGAAAGCGTCTTCCAGGAGCTGCAGCACGCGATCGATTATCTCGATCACGCGCCGGCCGGGTTCTTCTCCGTCGCGCCCGACGGGCCGGTCGTCTACATGAACGCCACGCTCGCCGCCTGGCTCGACTACGACCTCGCCCAGGTCGGATCGGGCGGGCTCGCCCTGCGCAACCTCGTGTCGGACAACGTCGTCGCCATGATGACGTCCGTGTCGGGGACGCCGGGCGGCGTGCGCACCGAAACCCTCGATCTCGATCTCAGGCGGCGCGGCGGGCAGGCCCTGCCGGTGCGCATCTACCATCGGCTCGCTTTCGACGCGGAAGGCCGCCCGGGCGCATCGCGCAGCCTCGTCCTCAACCGTTCCCCGGGCGAGGACGTCGACGAAGCGCAGCGCGCCGCCGAGGTCCGGTTCGCGCGCTTCTTCAACAACACGCCGATCGCCATCGCCACCATCGGCCGCGCCGGCAACGTCGTGCGCCACAACGCCTCGTTCGTGCGCCTGTTCGGCATCCTGCCGGGCGGCGGCGCCGGCGCGCAGGGCCGCTCGGTG
>DASQLE010000391.1:0-3219 GCA_035630175.1 Beijerinckiaceae bacterium | reverse complement strand
CGCCTGCGAGCGTCTCGCCGGCAAGCAGGGGCTCGGCGACACCCTCATCCTGCGCGCCGGGCCGCGCTCCGACGGGCCCGGCCTGCTCTTGCTCGCCCATCTCGACACGGTGCATCCGCTGCGCACGATCGAGCACGACCTGCCGCTCCGGCGCGAGGGCGACCGTCTCTACGGCCCGGGCGTCTACGACATGAAGGGCGGCGCCTATCTCGCCCTGCAGGCGTTCAAGCACGTCGCCGCGCGCGGCGCCGGCGCCCTGCCGCTGGTCTACCTCGTGACGCCGGACGAGGAGATCGGCAGCCCGACGACGCGTGCCCTGATCGAGGATTTCGGCCGCCGCTCCGCCTACACGCTGGTCCTGGAGCCGGCCCGCGACGGCGGCAAGATCGTCACCTCGCGCAAAGGCGTCGGCCGCTTCGACGTGCGCGTGGAAGGGCGGCCGGCGCATGCCGGCTCGCGCCACGAGGACGGGCGCAGCGCCGTCCGCGAAGCCGCCCGCCAGATCCTGCGCATCGAGAACATGACCGATTACGGGCGCGGCGTGACGACCACGGTCGGCACGATCGTTGGCGGCAGCGCCGTCAACGTCACCCCGCAGCATTGCCGCTTCACGGTCGATCTCCGTGTCGCCACGACGGCGGACGGCGAGGCCTACGAGAACGCGCTCCTGAACCTCACGCCGCATGATCCGGACGTGCAGGTGACCGTGACGGGCGGCATGAATCGCCCCACCTACGAGCGCAGCGCCGGCACGATGCGCCTTTTCGAGCGCGCCCGCGCCCTTGCCGCCGAGCTCGGCTTCGACCTTCAGGACGTGCCGCGGGTCGGCGGCGGCTCCGACGGCAATTACACTGCGGCGCTCGGCGTGCCGACCCTCGATGGCCTCGGCATCGATGGCGCCGGCGCCCACACCCTGCACGAATACGGCCTCGTCTCCTCGATCGTGCCGCGCATGCGCCTGATGCAGCGGCTGCTCGAGACGCTGCACTGACCAGACGGGTGAAACGGACCGCTGGTTTGCGCGTAACGGAAGGGCTTTTTGCCTTGCGCGAAGGCCTGCAAATCACCACATGGAGGTGTCGAGCCATGCTCCTTTGCAGCTTGGATTTTTCTGCTCGTTAGCCTTTGCGCGAGCGCCGTTTTGGGTGGCTTCGGCGGCTTGAATCGGCTAATCCGATCCCACCCTGAAAAACTCCCGGATTCAGCACCTTGGCCGACCCCAAAGAACCGCGCTCCGGCGGCCCCGAGACCCCGCCGCCGGCCAGCGACATCAAGCCCATTTCGATCACCGACGAGATGCGGCGCTCCTACCTCGATTACGCCATGAGCGTGATCGTGTCGCGGGCGCTGCCGGACGCCCGCGACGGGCTGAAGCCCGTGCATCGGCGCATCCTCTATTCGATGCACGAGAGCGGTTACACGCCCGACCGGCCGTACCGGAAGTCGGCGCGCGTCGTCGGCGACGTCATCGGTAAGTATCACCCGCACGGCGACCAGTCGGTCTACGACGCGCTCGTGCGTATGGCGCAGGATTTCTCCATGCGCGTCATGCTGGCCGACGGGCAGGGCAATTTCGGCTCCGTCGACGGCGACCCGCCGGCGGCGATGCGCTACACCGAGGTGCGGCTCGCCAAGCCCGCGATGGCGCTGCTCGAGGACATCGACCGCGACACGGTCGATTTCCAGGAGAACTACGACGGCTCCGAGAAGGAGCCGCGCGTCCTCCCAGCGCGCTTCCCCAATCTCCTCGTCAACGGCGCCGGCGGCATCGCCGTCGGCATGGCCACCAACATCCCGCCGCACAATCTCGGCGAGGTGATCGACGGCTGCATCGCCTATATCGACGACCCGTCGATCTCCATCGACGACCTGATCGCCCTGGTGCCGGGACCGGATTTCCCGACCGCCGGTTCCATCCTCGGGCGGGCCGGCATCCGCGCCGCCTACAATACCGGGCGCGGCTCGGTCATCATGCGCGCGAAGTCGGGCGTCGAGACGATGCGCAAGGACCGCGAGGCGATCGTCTTCACCGAGATCCCGTATCAGGTGAACAAGGCGACCCTCGTCGAGAAGATCGCCGAGCTCGTGCGCGACAAGAAGCTCGAGGGCATCTCCGACCTTCGCGACGAATCCGACCGCGACGGCATGCGCATCGTCGTCGAGCTGAAGCGCGACGCCATGGCCGACGTCGTCCTCAACCAGCTCTACCGCTACACGCCCTTGCAGACCTCGTTCGGCGCCAACATGGTGGCGCTCAACGGGGGCCGTCCGGAGCTCCTCAATCTCAAGGACCTGATCCGCGCCTTCGTCGAGTTCCGCGAGGAGGTAGTCAGCCGGCGCACCAAGTTCCTCCTCAACAAGGCGCGCGAGCGGGCCCACGTCCTGTGCGGCCTCGCCATCGCGGTCGCCAATATCGACGAGGTCATCCGCCTCATTCGCGCCGCGCCCGACCCCAACACGGCGCGCGAGCAGTTGATGGCGCGCGACTGGCCGGCCCAGGAAATCGCCCCGCTCATCGCCCTCGTCGACGATCCGCGCCACCGGGTCGCCGAGGACGGCACCTACCGCCTCTCCGACGCCCAGGCGCGCGCCATTCTCGAGCTGCGCCTGCAGCGCCTCACGGCGCTCGGCCGCGACGAGATCGGCGACGAGCTGCAGAAGCTCGCGGCGGAGATTTCCGATTACCTCGAGATCCTGCGCTCGCGGGTGCGCATCCTCGGCATCATCAAGGACGAGCTCACCGCCGTGCGCGAGGCCTTCGCCACGCCGCGCAAGACGCAGATCCTCGACTGGGATTCCGACGTCGAGGACGAGGACCTGATCCAGCGCGAGGACATGGTCGTCACCGTCAGCCACGCCGGCTACATCAAGCGCGTGCCGCTCTCCACCTATCGGGCGCAAAAGCGGGGCGGCAAGGGCCGCTCCGGCATGCAGACCCGCGACGAGGATTTCGTCACGCGCCTGTTCGTGGCCAACACGCACACGCCGGTGCTGTTCTTCTCCTCGCGCGGCCAGGCCTACAAGGAGAAGGTATGGCGGCTGCCGCTCACGGCGCCGAACGCCCGCGGCAAGGCCCTCGTCAACATGCTGCCGCTCCAGGCGGGCGAGCGCATCACCACCATCATGCCCCTGCCCGAGGACGAGGCGGAGTGGGCGACGCGCGACGTCATGTTCACAACCGCCAGCGGCAACGTGCGCCGCAATAAGCTGTCCGACTTC
>DASQLE010000390.1:0-8625 GCA_035630175.1 Beijerinckiaceae bacterium | reverse complement strand
AAGCCTCAAGCCGGCCGACATCGCCCGGCAGGGCCTGGTGCGCTCGTTCCAGATCTCGGCCGTCTTCCCGCACCTGACGGTGCTCGAGAACGTGCGCATAGCCCTGCAGCGGAAGCGTGGCGATTCCTTCGATTTCTGGCGCTCCGAGCGCGTCCTGCGCAGCCTGGACGGGGAGGCGCGGGCGCTGGTCGAAGCCGTCGGCCTCGCCGATTTCGTCGCGATCCCGGCGGTCGAGCTGTCCTATGGGCGCAAGCGCGCTCTCGAACTCGCCACGACCCTCGCGCTCGATCCCGAGATGATGCTGCTCGACGAGCCCATGGCCGGCATGGGCCACGAGGACGTCGATCGTATCGCCGAGCTGATCCGGCGCGTCTCGGCAAACCGCACCATTCTCATGGTCGAGCACAACCTCTCGGTCGTCGCCTCCCTGTCCAACTGGATCACCGTCCTCGCCCGCGGCCGCGTCCTCGCCGAAGGCGATTACGCCACCGTGTCCAAGGATCCGCGCGTCATCGAGGCCTATATCGGAGGCGTGCATGCCTGAGGCGGCCCTCGCGCAACGCAGCATGCCAACGGCGGCGGCCGCCCCGCTGCTCGCGGTGCGCGATCTCGAAGCGTGGTACGGCGAGTCCCACGTTTTGCACGGGATCAATTTCGATGTCGCGGCCGGCGAGGTCGTGACCCTGCTCGGCCGCAACGGCGCCGGCAAGACCACGACCCTGAAATCGATCATCGGCATCCTGCCGAAGCGCAAGGGATCGGTGACGTTCGAAGGGGCCGAGACGATCCGGCTGCCCTCGCGCACCATCGCCCGGCTCGGCGTCGGCTACGTGCCGGAGGAGCGCGGCATCTTCGCGAGCCTTTCGGTCGAGGAAAACCTGATCCTGCCGCCGCAGGTGAAGCCCGGCGGGCTGTCCCTTGAGCAGATCTTCGAGCTGTTCCCGAACCTGCGCGAGCGCCTGGCGAGCCAGGGCACCAAGCTGTCGGGGGGCGAGCAGCAGATGCTCGCCATCGGCCGCATCCTGCGCACGGGCGCGCGCCTGCTCCTCTTGGACGAGCCGACCGAAGGGCTGGCGCCGGTCATCGTCGAGCAGATCGGCCGCACCATCGCCCGTCTCAAGCGGGAGGGATTCACCATCGTGCTGGTTGAGCAGAATTTCCTCTTTGCCTCGACGGTCGCGGACCGGCACTATGTGGTCGAGCAAGGTCGGGTCATCGACATGATCCCGAATGCGGATCTCGAGAAGAACGTGGACAAGCTCCACGGTTACCTAGGCGTCTGACAACAAAGACTACGGAGGAACTCATGAGTCTGAAACGCGTATTGCTGGCCACCGTCTTCGCGGCGGCGGTCAGTGGGGCCGCCGAGGCGCAGGTCTCGGTGAAGATCGGCGTCCTGAACGACCGCTCGGGCCTTTACTCCGACCTTTCCGGCGAGGGATCGGTGCTCGCCGCCCGCATGGCGGTGGAGGACTTCAAGGCCGCCGACAAGGGCATCAAGGTCGACATCGTCTCGGCCGACCACCAGAACAAGCCCGATGTCGGCTCCAACATCGCCCGGCAATGGTACGATCAGGACGGCGTCGACGTGATAGTCGACGTGCCGACATCGTCGGTCGCGCTGGCGGTGAACCAGATCACCCGCGAGAAGAACAAGGTGTTCATCAATTCCGGCGCGGCCTCGTCCGACCTGACCGGGTCGCAATGCTCGCCCAACACCGTGCACTGGACCTACGACACCGTCGCCCTCGCCAACGGCACCGGCGGCGCCATGGTCAAGCAGGGCGGCAATACCTGGTTCTTCCTGACCGCCGACTACGCCTTCGGGCACGCGCTCGAGCGCGACACCGCGGCGGTCGTAGCCAAGAACGGCGGCAAGGTGCTCGGCCAGGTGCGCCACCCGTTCCCCGGCACCGACTTTTCGTCCTTCCTGCTGCAGGCGCAGGCGTCCAAGGCGAAGGTCATCGGCCTCGCCAATGCCGGCGGCGACACCATCAACTCGATCAAGCAGGCGGGCGAGTTCGGCATCACGCAGGGCGGCCAGTCCCTCGCCGGCCTCCTCGTCTTCATCTCGGACGTGCACGCGCTCGGCCTCAAGACGGCGCAGGGCCTGGTTCTAACCGAGTCCTTCTACTGGGATCTGAACGACGGCACCCGCGCCTGGTCGAAGCGCTTCGGCGAGAAGAGCGGCGGCAAGATGCCGACCATGGTGCAGGCCGGCGTCTATGGCGGCGTCATGCATTACCTGAAGGCGGTCGAAGCCCTCAAGGCCAAGGACTCGCAGCAGGTCATGGCCAAGATGAAGGAGATGCCGACGGACGATCCCCTGTTCGGCAAGGGTCAGATCCGGGTCGACGGCCGCAAGATCCACGACATGTACCTCCTCGAAGTGAAGAAGCCGGCGGAATCGAAGGGCGCCTGGGATTACTACAAGCTGCTCTCCACCATTCCCGGCGATCAGGCGTTCCGCCCGCTCGGCGAAGGCAACTGCGCGCTCGTCAAGAAGAGCTGACGCGCAGCCGGGCGGTTTTCGCCCGCCCGCCTTTTCTTGTCATGGCCGGCCTTGTGCCGGCCATCCCGATCGGACAGGCTCGACCGATCCGATCGGGATCACCGGGACAAGCCCGGCGATGACCAGGTATGCAACCCAGGAGATCAGCGGGCGCCCATGTTCGAGCTTCTCGGCATCCCGCCTCAGGCGCTGTTCGGGCAGCTTCTGCTCGGCCTCATCAACGGCTCGTTCTATGCCATCCTGAGCCTCGGGCTGGCGATCATTTTCGGGCTGCTCAACATCATCAACTTCACGCACGGCGCCCAATACATGATGGGGGCCTTCGTGGCCTGGATGCTGCTCACCTATGCCGGCCTCGGCTATTGGTGGGCCGTGATCCTGGCGCCGCTGATCGTCGGGGCGACCGGCATCGTCATCGAGCGCCTGCTGATCTCGCGCCTCTACAATCTCGATCACCTCTACGGCCTGCTCCTCACCTTCGGGCTCGCGCTAATCATCCAGGGCCTCTTTCGCAACCAATACGGCGTCTCCGGCCTGCCCTACAGCATGCCGACGGAACTGACCGGCGGCCAGAATCTCGGCTTCATGTTCCTGCCCAACTATCGCGCCTGGGTGGTGGTCGCGTCGCTCGTCGTGTGCCTCGCGACGTGGTTCGTGATCGAGAAGACGCGGCTCGGAGCCTATCTGCGGGCGGCGACCGAGAACCCGACTTTGGTGCAGGCGTTCGGCATCAATGTGCCGCGGCTCGTGACGCTGACCTACGGCTTCGGGGTCGCCCTGGCGGCCCTGGCGGGCGTCCTCGCGACGCCGATCTATTCGGTCAATCCGAACATGGGCGCCGACCTCATCATCGTGGTGTTCGCGGTCGTCGTCATCGGCGGCATGGGCTCGATCCTCGGCTCGATCGTCACCGGCTTCTCGCTCGGCATCGTCGAGGGGCTGACCAAGGTGTTCTATCCCGAGGCGTCGGCCACGGTGATCTTCATCATCATGGCGATCGTGCTCTTGGTGAAGCCGGCGGGATTGTTCGGGAGGGCCGCGTGATGTCCGACAGCGTGAGCACGGCCGCGCCGCCGGTCGACGTGGCGCTTCCCGACACGAAGACGGCGGAGGGTCTGCACCGGATCATCTTCATCGGCCTCGCCGTGCTGCTGGTCGTGGCGCCGCTGATCTTCTATCCCGTGTTCCTGATGAAGGTGCTGTGCTTCGCGCTGTTCGCCTGCGCCTTCAATCTCCTGCTCGGCTATGGCGGGCTCCTGTCCTTCGGGCACTCCGCTTATTTCGGCATGGCCAGCTACGTGGCCGCCTACACGGCCAAGATTTGGGGCCTGACGCCCGAGCTCGCCATCTTGCTGGGCGTCACCGTCGCGGCTTTTCTCGGCCTTCTCTTCGGCGCTCTCGCCATCCGCCGACAAGGCATCTACTTCGCCATGATCACTCTGGCGCTCGCCCAGATGGTGTTCTTCTTCTCCCTGCAGACGCCGCGCTTCACCGGCGGCGAGGACGGCATCCAGGCGGTGCCGCGCGGCCATCTCTTCGGTCTCGTCAGCTTGGCCGACGACCGCGTGCTCTACTACCTCGTCGCCGGGATCTTCCTCTTGGGCCTGCTGCTGATCTACCGGATCATCCACTCGCCGTTCGGCCAGGTTCTGAAGGCGATCCGGGACAACGAGCCGCGCGCCATCTCGCTCGGCTACCGCGCCAATCACTACAAGCTCATGACCTTCGTGCTGTCGGCGGCGCTCGCCGGCCTGGCCGGCTCGACCAAGGCCATCGTCTTCCAGCTCGCCTCCCTCACCGACGTTCACTGGAGCATGTCGGGCGAGGTGGTGCTGATGACGCTCGTCGGCGGTATGGGGACGGTGTTCGGGCCGATCGTCGGCGCGCTCGTCATCGTGGCGATGCAGAACTACCTGGCCCATCTCGGCGCCTGGGTCACGGTCATCCAGGGCGCGATTTTCGTGATCTGCGTGCTGCTGTTCCGCGAAGGAATCGTCGGCGTGCTCGGGCGCTGGATGAAGCGCCCGTTGTAAGCCGCTGCGGGCTTCGCAGCGGCTTACGTCGGCAGGTTTAGCGGGTGCTGCCCGTCGAGACAGGCGGCTTGATGTTGACGTCGACGCTCTTCGAGCCGCCGAAATTGCCGAAGCCGCCGAACATGAAGACGACCACAAGCACGACCAGGATGCCGCCGATCACGACGCCCAGCATGGCGTTTCCGCCGGAATTGTCAGCCATAGGGATACTCCAACCCAAGTTATCGCCGCATCAACGGCAAGCTTGACCATTCTGTTCCTGTGTTGGCGGCTGGATCATCGGCGAATACATGAACATGGTTAATATCCCAGCGTATTCGGATGTTCAGGGTGAGAAGATGAGCATGTTCGAAACTCTCGACGAGCGTTTCAACGACTTGGTCAAGGCGAGCGCCCGCGTCGAGAAACTGTACGAGGGCTGCCGCTGGGCCGAGGGGCCGGCCTATTTGCCGGCCGGGCGCTATCTCGTCTGGAGCGATATCCCGAATGACCGGATGCTGCGTTTCGACGAGACCACCGGCGCCGTCGGCGTCTTCCGGCATCCGGCCGGCTACAGCAACGGCAACACCGTCGACCGCGAGGGGCGGCTCGTCACCTGCGAGCACGGCAACCGGCGCGTCACGCGCACCGAGCACGACGGGCGCATCACCGTTTTGGCCGACCGCTTCGAGGGCAAGCGCCTCAACAGTCCCAACGACGTGGTCGTGGCCTCTGACGGCGCTGTCTGGTTCACGGACCCGACCTACGGCATCGATTCCGATTACGAAGGCCACAAGGCGGCGAGCGAGATAGGCGCTTGCCACCTCTACCGGGTCGATCCGTCAACCGGGGCGTGCGGCATGGCCGCCGGCGACTTCGTGCGCCCGAACGGCCTTGCCTTCTCGCCCGACGAAAGCCGGCTCTATGTCTCGGACACCGGCGCCAGCCACGTGCCGGACGGGCCGCGCCATATCCGGGTCTTCGCCGTCGGCGAGGGCGGCCGCTTGTCCGGCGGTGACGTGTTCGCGACCTGCACAGTCGGGAAGTTCGACGGCTTCCGCTTCGACGACGCCGGCCGGCTCTGGACGAGTGCCGGCGACGGCGTTCATTGCTACGCACCGGACGGCACGCTGATCGGCAAGGTGCTCGTGCCCGAGACCGTCGCCAATGTCGTGTTCGGCGGCTTGAAACGCAACCGCCTGTTCATCTGCGCGACCACCTCGCTCTACGCCGTGCTGCTGCCGGTCAACGGCGCGAAGACGTTTTAATCCGTGTTGCGTGCCCTGCGCGATGAGGCCAGGAATGCGGCACGGTTTAGGATACCGACGCCCACAGAAACGAAAGACACGCCGCGAGCCCGAGCGCGGTGCGCACCGCATGAAGTGACCCCCACCGCTCGATCAGAGCTCGACTGTCCTGACCGGCCGATACGGGATCGATCGCCTCCAGCTTGCGGTTTGTCGGCATGACGACGAAGAGCGTGTAGGGCCAATTGGCGATCATGAGCAACGCGCCGGAGAGCCACCCGGCGTGACCGCTCCGCCACCATGCTGCCAGCCCAAGGAGGCAGCCCACCACGGCGAGTGGAGCTTGCAAGGTGAAGCCGTTTTTGTAGGCGGGCTTCCATTCGGCGAGCAACGCGCGGTCATCGAGGAGGAGGCGGGCGGGCTGCTCGGCAACATTGATGTAGAGAGCCGCACCCGCAAAGAGCGCGGCGGTAAACAGCGCCAGTTGCCCGGTCAGCACGTTGCGGCTCTGCTACGAGACCTGTTCATCGTCCGCAGCCTCACACCTCGCCGCTCGTCTGCACGGCGGGCGTCTCGCGCAATCCGCGCTTCTCGAGCAGCGCCTCGACGACCGGGGCGCGACCGCGGAAGGCGTGGTAGGCGTCGGCCGGCTCGCGCCGGTAGCCGGCCGAGTAGATGAACTCCTTGAGGCGGCCGGCCGTCGCGGCATCGAACACGTCGCCCGTTTCCTCGAACGCCTTGAAGGCGTCGGCGTCGAGCACTTCCGACCAGAGATAGCTGTAATAGCCGGCGGAGTAGCCGTCGCCCGAGAAGACGTGCGTGAAATGCGGCGTCCGGTGCCGCATGACGATCTCGCGCGGCATGCCGATCTTGTCGAGCGCCGCCGCCTCGAAGGCCGCGACGTCGAGCGCGTCCGCCGACGGCCGCAAATGGAACTCCATGTCGACCATCGCCGACGCGACATATTCGACGGTCGCAAAACCCTGGTGGAAGTTGCGCGCCGCCAGCACCCGGTCGAGCAGCGCCTTCGGCATCGGCTCGCCCGTGTGCGCGTGCACGGCGAAGCGGCCGAGGATCTCGGGCCGCGACAGCCAATGCTCGTAGAGCTGCGACGGCAGCTCGACGAAATCCGTGGCGACGTTGGTGCCGGCGATGAGCGGATAGGTGACATCGGACAGGAGCCCGTGCAGGGCGTGGCCGAACTCGTGGAACAGGGTGCGCGCGTCGTCAAAGCTGAGAAGTGCCGGCGCACCCTCGGCGCCCTTCGAGAAATTCATCACGTTGACGATGATGGGGCGCACGTCGCCGGCCAGCTTCTCCTGGTTGCGGAACGAGCTCATCCAGGCGCCGCTGCGCTTCGAGGGTCGGGCGAAGTAATCGCCGAGGAACAGGCCGACATGACGGCCGTTCGCGTCCTGGACCTCGAAGACGCGCACGTCGGGATGGTAGACGGGCATGCCGTGCAGCTCGTGGAAGCGCAAGCCGAACAGACGGCTCGCCGTGTGGAAGGCCGCCTCGATCATCTTGTCGAGCTGCAGATACGGCTTGATCTGCGCCTCGTCGAAGGCGTGCTCGCGCTGCCGCAGCGTTTCGGCGTAGTAGCGCCAGTCCCACGGCTCGAGCGCGAAGTTGCCGCCTTCCTCGCGGACGAGAGCCTGCAGGGCGTCGACTTCCGCTTCGGCGCGCGCCCGCGCCGGCTGCCACACCTGCTCGAGGAGCTGCAGGACGGCATCCGGCGTCTTCGCCATCATGTCGTGCAGCTTGAAATGGGCGAAGGTCGGAAATCCGAGGAGCGCGGCGCGCTCGGCCCGCAGCGTCACCATCTCGGCGACGATGGCCGTGTTGTCGGTGGCTCCGCCGCGCTCGCCGCGCGTGGTCCAGGCGCGGAACGCCTGCTCGCGCAGATCGCGGCGCGACGAGAATTGCAGGAAGGGCTCGATGCTCGAGCGCGACAGGGTGATGACGTGCTTGCCGGGATGGCCACGTTCCGCGGCAATCCGCGCCGCCGCCGCGCGCAGGAATTCGGGCAGGCCGGCAAGGTCCTCTTCGTTCTCGAGAACGAGGGCGTAGTCCTTCTCGTCGGCGAGCACGTTCTGGCTGAACTGCGTGCCGAGGCTGGCAAGCCGCTCGGTGATCGCGGCGAGGCGCTTCTTGGCATCCGGGTCGAGCTGCGCGCCGGCCCGCGTGAAGATGGTGTGATAGCGGCTGAGCACGCGCCCCCCCTCCGCGTCGAGGGTCTCGGGACGGCCGTGCAGAGCCTCGACACGCCGGAACAGGCTCTCGTTCATGTAGATGGCGTTGCGATGCTTGGCGAACAGCGGCGCCATCTCGCGCTCGACCGCCTGGATGACGTCGTTGGTATGCGCGCCGGCGAGGTTGAAGAAGACGGCAGAGAGGCGGCGCAGGCGCCGGCCGCTCAGCTCCAGGGCGGCGACCGTGTTGTCGAAGCTCGGCGCCGCCGGATCGGCCGCGATCGCCTCGATCTCGCCGCGATGTTCGGCCAGCGCGCGGTCGAAAGCCGGCCGGAAATGCTCCGGAGCGATGCGCTCGAAGGGCGGCAGGCCATACGGCGTATCCCACTCCGCCGCGAAAGGCTGACCGCCGGGCGCGTCTCGTTCGGCCTGTGCCGCAGCTTGCATCGATCGACTCCTATGGATGAGTGTTCAGGTAGGGCGGCGGCGCCGGTTGATCAATCAGCGTCGACCTGGCCCGATGCGTTCGAGGCCATCGCCCTCGCCTCGGAAACGGCAGCCTCATGGCCGCAGCGTTGCCGGATCGCCGCAGCGCCAGGAACGCTTTGCCGGGCCGGCCATTGATAAGGACGCAACCAGACGCCTCATCAGAGTAACCCCTG
>DASQLE010000389.1:0-2241 GCA_035630175.1 Beijerinckiaceae bacterium | reverse complement strand
GGCGGCCTCAACGAGGAGTTCGCCCCGACCTTGCCGGGACCGCTGCGCATGGGGATCGGCATCCATATGGGGCCGGCGGTGCTCGGCCGCGTCGGCGGCCGGATCGGCGGCCTCACGGCGCTCGGCGACAGTGTCAACATCGCCAGCCGCCTCGAGAGCCTCAACAAGGAGTTCGGCTCCGCGGTCGCGGTGTCCGACGCGGCGTTGCGCGCCTCGGGCCTCGTCGTCGCGGGCGCGGCAACGCACGAGGTTTCCGTGCGCGGGCGCGGCGAGATGCTGGTCGTGCACGTCGCCCAGGATCTGGAAGCGCTCGCCGAAGCGGAGCGCCCGATCAGCGCCGCGTGAACAGCCAGTCGTTGCAGATGAGGTGCCCGCGCCACCTCAGCAGAAGCGGCGCGAGCCGCGCATGCCACGCGCTCTTCGCATCGAGCGCCCGCGCGTGGAAGCCGGCCAAGGCAGCGAGGGCA
Source organism: Beijerinckiaceae bacterium (assembly GCA_035630175.1). Classification (GTDB taxonomy): domain Bacteria; phylum Pseudomonadota; class Alphaproteobacteria; order Rhizobiales; family Beijerinckiaceae; genus JAJKJG01. The sequence continues at coordinate 1,774 of DASQLE010000389.1, read as the reverse complement.
GCGCGGGTGCGGCGGGCCGCCTCGCGCTGGTCGGCACTGGCTGCCGTGAGCATCTTGGGGTGGAACGACACCAGGACGGCTTCGGTGCGCGCGAGGAGCGGCGCGAGGGACGGCAAGAGATCGTATTCGCCGCCCTCGATGTCGATCTTGACGACGACGCGTTCGTCGGCGGAGAGCATCGCCGCGAGCTCCCCGGGGGTGAGCGTCGCGGCCTGCCAGGTGCGCCCGGCGTTGCCGAGGAGGGTGCTCGACATGGAATCGCCCGGCTTGCGGCGCGCGCCGAGCGTCACGTGCCCGTCGCGGGCATGCACCGCGCGAGGGACGACCTCGACGCGCGCGGCGAGCTCCGGATTGACGGCGAGGTTGCGGCGCAGCTGATCGAGGGCGGCCGGATCCGCCTCGACGGCGACCACCCGCCGCGCGATGGCGGCGGCATAGAGCGCCGTCGGCCCGACCCAGGCGCCGAGATCGACGAAGGTCGTGCGGTCATCGACGATCGCGTCGATGACCGCGAGCGTGTCCGGCTCCCAGCGCCCCGCCGCAACGCGGTCCCAGAAGGTCGGCTGGTCGTCGGCGACCTGCACGACGCGGCCGCCGATGCGCGCGGCGCGAGACGGCACGGACGCGCTCAGAACGCCTTGAACGTGATGATGGTGCGCGTGTCCTGGATCTCGGGGATCGTCTGCACGTTCTCGGCGACGAAGTGGCCGATATCGACGCCGTCGTCGACATGGAACTTGGCGAGGATGTCGTAATTGCCCGCCGTCGAATAGATCTCCGACGAAATCTCCCGGTCGGCGAGGACGCTCGCGACCTGGTAGGTCTTGCTGAGCTTGCATTTGATCTCGACGAAGAAGGTCTGCATTGCGGGGCTCCGGCTCCAAGCATGTTCGAGCGAGGTGGACGCGCTCATGAAGAAGACGTGGTTGACACTCTACGAGGCGAGCCCGTTCGGGCGCCCGACGCTCGTATAGGCGAAGCCGCGGCGATGCATGTCGTCGGGCGGGTAGATGTTGCGCAGGTCGACGACGACGGGGGCGTTGAGACGATCCTTGATCCAATCGAGATCGAGCGCGCGATAGGCATCCCATTCGGTGACGATGACGAGGGCGTCGGCGCCGGTGGCGCAGTCGTACGGGGTCTGCGTGTAGGTCACGTCCTTGAGGAAGGCGCGCGCCTGCTCCATGCCTTCGGGATCGTGCGCCCGGACCGTCGCGCCCGCCTCCTGCAGGGCCGCGATGATGGCGAGCGAGGGGGCCTCGCGCATGTCGTCGGTGTTGGGCTTGAAGGTGAGGCCGAGCACGGCGACCGTCTTGCCGTTGACGTCGCCGCCGCAGGCCGCGATCACCTTCGCGGCCATGGCGCGCTTGCGCTCGTCGTTGACGGCAACGACGGTCTCGACGGTGCGAATCGACGCCCGGCTCTCCTGCGCGGTCTTGATCAGCGCCAAGGTATCCTTGGGAAAGCAGGAGCCGCCGTAGCCAGGGCCCGCGTGCAGGAATTTCGACCCGATGCGGTTGTCGAGTCCGATGCCGCGCGCCACCTCCTGCACGTTGGCGCCGACCGCTTCGCAAAGATCGGCGATCTCGTTGATGAAGGTAACCTTCAAGGCGAGGAACGCGTTGGCCGCGTATTTAGTGAGCTCGGCGGTGCGGCGCGAGGTCACCAGGATCGGCGCCTGGTTCAGATAGAGCGGCCGGTAGAGCTCGCTCATGACGCGCTTGGCGCGCTCGTCGTCGGTGCCGATGAGGATGCGGTCGGGACGCTTGAAGTC
>DASQLE010000388.1:0-14559 GCA_035630175.1 Beijerinckiaceae bacterium | reverse complement strand
AGGAACACGCTGACATCGCCGCTCGACGGGTTGAGTGTGCCGACGAAGGCGACGAGGAGCAGTGGCACGAAGCCGGACAGGCCGGCGAAGGCGAAGCCGGTCACCGCCATGAGCACGCCGGCGGCAATCAGCGCCCGCCGCCGCTTGACGCGGTGAGCCGAGACGCCAAGCGCCACCGTGAGGAGCGCCGAGCCGAGCAAGGTGGCGGTCGAGATCGCCCCGACCGCGAGGGCATCGTAACCGAGCCGCGACAAATGCACCGGCAGCAGCACGGCGACGTAGCCGTCGCCGAACGCGCGCAGCGAACGCGCCAGGAGGATGCGGCGGATATCGGCGGCCGCGCTCACGAAGCCTGTCCCCTTCGCCGCATCCGTCTCAGCCGGCAAGGGCAGCGGCAAGATTGATGACCAGGGCGAGGATCACGGTGTTGAACACGAACGATATCAGGGAATGCGCGATGAGAAGCTTGCGCAACGCCCCGCTGGACGTCGCCACGTCCGACGACTGATAGGTGATCCCGATCATGAGCGCGACATACATCAGGTCCCAGAAGCCGGGCTTCTCCGAACCCGCGAAGGCGAGGCGGATGCGGTCCATCCAAAGCTCGTGCGCATAATGCTGGGCGAAGGCAATCTGGATGAAGAACCAGGTGACGACGATCGCCAGCAGGGCAATGACGACATCGCCCGTTTTCGACAGCGAGACCTCCGCATCCGCGAGATCGACGAGAACGGCGACAAGCGCCAGGATCGCCGCCGCCAACGAGACCCACAGCACCGCGGCGCGCCCCTCGTCCGCGGACGCGTCTCGAGCCCGGACGGCTTGCGCGTCAACCTTCGACAGCGTGAACGCGGACACGATCATGTAGGCGAGCGCGCCGGCGCACCAGCCGATCAGGCCGGCGTCGAGCATCCCGAAGGCGCCGGCGGACGCGAAGCCGACTGCGATGCCGACCAGAGCACCGACGACGAGGCTCGGGCTGCGGCGCACCGCCTCAAAAGTCCAAGGCGTCCCGGCGCGTCTTGCCGATCGGCTGCACGGCCGCGTCGGGCCGGAACGCCGCGCCGCCCTCGTCGCGGAAGCGGTTAACGATCGGGTAGCGGCGGTCGCGCCCGAAATTCTTCCGTGTCACCTTGACGCCCGGCGCTGCCTGACGGCGCTTGTATTCGGCGAGGTAGAGCAGCCGCTCGATCTTCTTGACGGTCTCGGCATCGTGCCCGCGCGCGACCACCTCCGTGACGCGCATCTCCTGCTCGACGAGGCAGACGAGGATGTCGTCGAGCGCCTCATAGGGCGGCAGCGAATCCTGGTCCTTCTGGTCCTCGCGCAGTTCCGCGCTCGGCGCCTTGGTGATGATGCGCTCCGGGATGACGGCGCCGTCGGGCCCGAGCGCGAATTGCGGCTTCCAGCGGTTGCGCAGAGCGGACAACCGGTAGACCTCCATCTTGTAGAGGTCCTTGATCGGATTGAAGCCGCCGTTCATGTCTCCGTAGAGCGTCGCGTAGCCGACCGACATCTCGGACTTGTTGCCGGTCGTCACCACCATCGGGCCGAACTTGTTCGACACCGACATCAGGATGGTGCCGCGGGCGCGGCTCTGGATGTTCTCCTCGGTGATGTCACGGGGCTTGCCGGCGAAGAGCGGGGCAAGCGCCGCCTCAAAGCCTTCGACCGCCGGCGCGATCGGCAGGGTGTCGTAGCGGATGCCGAGGCGGCGCGCGCAATCCGCGGCATCGCTCAGGGAATCGTCCGACGTGTAGCGGTAGGGCAGCATGATGCAATGCACGCGCTCCGGCCCGAGCGCATCGACCGCCATCGCCGCGCAGAGAGCCGAGTCGATGCCGCCGGAGAGGCCGAGCACGACGCCTGGAAAACGGTTCTTGTCGACATAGTCGCGCAGGCCGAGGACGCAGGCGGCGTAATCGGCCTCGTCGCCTTCTTCGGTCACCGCCCGCGGAGCTTCCACGCAGCGCCAGCCCTCGTCGTTCCGACGCCAGGCCGTGAGGGCCACGGTCTCGCGGAACGCCGGCAGCTGGCAGGCGAGCGTCGCATCGGCGTTGAGCACGAACGACGCGCCGTCGAAAACGAGTTCGTCCTGGCCGCCGACCTCGTTGAGATAGACGAGCGGCAGGCCGCTCTCGGCGACGCGCGCGGCGGCGATGTTGAAGCGCTCGTCGGTCTTGCCGCGCCAATACGGCGAGCCGTTCGGCACGAGCAGCATTTCGGCGCCGGTCTCGGCGAGGCACTCGACCACGTCCTCGCCCCAGATGTCCTCGCAGACCGGGATGCCGACGCGCACGCCGCGCACGAGCACCGGGCCCGGCAGAGGCCCGGGCAGAAACACGCGCTTCTCGTCGAACACGCCGTAGTTCGGCAGGTCCACCTTGAAGCGCACGGCTGCGACCGCGCCGGCGTCGAGCACGGCGCAGCCGTTGTAGAGGCCGTCCTCGACCCAGGGCAGGCCGATCAGGACGGCCGGCCCGCCGTCGCCCGTGTCGCGGGCGAGGCTCTCGCAAGCCTCTCGGCAGGCATCCTGGAAGGCCGGCTTGAGGACGAGATCCTCCGGCGGGTAGCCGGCCAGGAACATCTCCGGAAACATGACGAGGTCGGCGCCGAGCCGGGCTGCTTCCGCACGCGCCGCCCTCGCCTTGGCGAGATTGCCGGCGACGTCGCCGACGATCGGGTTGAGCTGCGCGAGGGCGATCTTGAGGGTGTCGGGTCGAGCCATGCGAGGGGTTTAGCCCGCGCGACGAAAGCCCGCAACGCGGCGCACGGCATGGAAACCAGCATCAATCCAAGTAGAAGGATCGGGAACCGGCGCGCCCATCCATCGTTGTCAAGACAACCATGTTGGGAGGTTGACGATGCTGAAGGGTGGTCTTCTGTGGCTGATCGGAATCCCGATCCCGATCATCTTGGTCTTGTGGTTTCTCGGCGTCCTCGGCTGAAGACGGCCGCAAGGGTTCCGTTAAAAAGGACGGCCACGGCCGTCCTTTTTTCTACGGCGGGATCAGCCGCTACTCGGCCGCCTCGACGCGCGGGCGTTCGCGCCCCTGGCGCTCGCGCTTGATCAATTCGGCGGTGAGGAACGCGATCTCGAGTGCCTGCTCGGCATTGAGGCGCGGGTCGCAATAGGTGTGATAGCGATCCTTCAGATCGGCGTCGGTGAGGGCGCGCGCGCCGCCCGTGCATTCGGTGACGTTGTTGCCGGTCATCTCCAGATGCACGCCGCCGGCATGGGTGCCTTCGGCGCCGTGCACGGCGAAGAAGTTCTGCACTTCCTGCATGATCAGCTCGAACGGCCGCGTCTTGTAGCCGGAGCTCGCCTTGATGGTGTTGCCGTGCATGGGATCGCACGACCACACGACGGTTCGCCCTTCGCGCTTGACGGCGCGGATCAGTCCGGGGAGCTGGTCGGACACCTTGTCGGCGCCGAAGCGGCAGATCAGCGTGATGCGGCCGGCCTCGTCGGACGGATTGAGGATGTCGATCAGCTTGAGGAGGTGATCGGAGCTGAGCGAGGGTCCGCATTTGATGCCGAGCGGGTTCTTGACGCCGCGCGCGTAATCGACATGCGCATGGTCGGGCTGACGCGTGCGGTCGCCGATCCAAATCATGTGGCCGGACGTCGCGTACCAATCGCCCGACGTCGAATCGACGCGCGTCAGCGCCTGCTCGAAGCCGAGCAGCAGCGCCTCGTGGCTGGTATAGACGTCGGTCGTGCGCATCTCCGGATGCGTTTCCGGATCGACGCCGATGGCGCGCATGAAGTCGAGCGACTCGGTGATGCGCCCGGCCAGCTCCTGGTAGCGCGACGATTGCGGGCTGTCCTTGACGAAGCCGAGCATCCAGCGATGCGCGTTCTCGAGATTGGCATAGCCGCCGGTCGCGAAGGCGCGCAGGAGGTTGAGCGTCGCCGCCGATTGCCGATAGGCGTCGAGCTGGCGCACCGGATCGGGCGTGCGTGCCGCCGGCGTGAACGCGATGTCGTTGACGACATCGCCGCGATAGCTCGGCAGCTCCTGGTCGCCGATCTTCTCGGTCGGCGCCGAGCGCGGTTTGGCGAACTGGCCGGCGATGCGCCCGACCTTCACCACCGGGCACGAGCCCGCGAAGGTGAGCACCACGGCCATCTGCAGGAAGACGCGGAACCAGTCACGGATGTTGTCGGCCGAATGCTCGGCGAAGCTCTCGGCGCAGTCGCCGCCTTGGAGCAGGAAAGCCTCGCCGGCCGCCACCTTGGCGAGGGCGCGCTTGAGCTTCCTCGCCTCGCCGGCGAAAACGAGCGGCGGGAAGCCGGCGAGCTGACGCTCGACGGCGCTCAGCGCCGCCGCGTCCGGATAGGCCGGCACCTGCTGGATGGGCTTGCCCCGCCAGCCGTCGGGCGTCCACCGCTCGCTCATCATCCTCTCCCGTCGGGCCTCATGGCTCCGTTGCACGCAAGCGCGGCTTATAGCCATTCCGGCCGCCGGAAGCCAGCAGCCGCCAGCCCGCGGCGCGACCTCCTCATCCTGAGGCGCGAGGCCGAAGGCCGAGCCTCGAAGAACGCACTACGCTGAGGCTGCTGCCGCTCTGCGTGCTTCGAGGCTCGCTGCGCTCCCACCTCGGCATGAGGAGGTTTAGAGCCAGAACGGCTAGCCGACGGCCACCGGCGTCTTCGTCACGAAGGGCGTGCGCATGGTGACGAGCTCCTCGGCGGCGGTCGGATGGACGGCGACCGTGCGGTCGAAATCGGCCTTGGTGGCGCCCATCGTCACGGCGATGCCGGCGAGCTGGATCATCTCGCCCGCGTCGTGGCCCATGATATGCACGCCGACCACCGTGTCGCCGGCGCGCTCGACGACGAGCTTCAGGAGCGTGCGCTCGTCGCGCCCCGACAGCGTCGCCTTCATGGGCCGGAAGCTGGTCTTGTAGACGTCGATGGCGTCGTAGCGGCGCCGGGCGGCCTCTTCGCTGCAGCCGATGACGCCGATCTCGGGCGTCGAGAACACAGCGGTCGCGATGAGGCCATGATCAACCATGGTCGGGCGGCCGCCGAACACCGTGTCGGCGAAGGCGTGTCCCTCGCGGATGGCGACCGGGGTGAGGTTGGCGCGGTTGGTGACGTCGCCGACGGCGTAGATCGACGGCGTGACGGTCTGCGAATAGCCATCGACCGGAATGGCGCCGACTTCATCGACCGCGATGCCGGCCGTCTCGAGGCCGAGGCCGTTCGTGTTCGGCCGCCGCCCGGTGGCGACGAGCACCTGGTCGACCTGGAGGACCGATCCGTCCGACAGGGTCGCGGCGATCGCGGCCGACGTTCTGTCGAGACGCTCGACGGTGCGGCCGAGGGCGAGGCGGATGCCGTGCTTGGCGTAGGCCTCGCCAAGCGCGTCGCGGATGTCCTCGTCGAAGCCGCGCAGCAATTTGTCGCCGCGATGCAGAAGGGTGGTCTCGCTGCCGAGCCCGGCGAAGATGCCGGCGAACTCGACCGCGATGTAGCCGCCGCCGATGACGAGGATGCGCTCGGGGAAGCGCTCCAGATGGAAGACCTCGTTCGAGGTCATGCCGAGCGCGCCGCCGGGAACGCGCGGCTCGAGGGTCGGATGCGCGCCGACGGCGATCAGGATGAAGCGGGCGCGGATGCGGGTATCCGATTGCAGCAGGCGCACCGTATGCGCGTCCTCGATCACGGCGCGGGTGTCGACGACCTCGACGCCGGCCCCTTCGAGATTGCGCCGGTAGATCGCCTCGAGCCTTGCGATCTCGGCGTCCTTGTTGCGGATGAGGGTGGTCCAGTCGAAGCGCGGCTCCGGCGCGGACCAGCCGAAGCCGGCGGCGTCCTCGAACTCGTCGGCGAAGCGGCTGGCATAGACGAGCAGCTTCTTCGGCACGCAGCCGCGGATGACGCAGGTGCCGCCGACCCGGAACTCCTCGGCGATCATGACCCTGGCGCCGTGCCCGGCCGCGATGCGTCCGGCGCGCACGCCGGCCGAGCCGGCCCCGATGATGAAGAGATCGACGTCAAAGGCCGGCATCGGAGCCTCGCAGGAGTTCGTGGGCGGCACGCAGCCACACGATGGCGGCGGCGATCGCCGCCGGCCACCACGCCTGCCATGCTCCATGCCCGACAAGCGACACGGCGGCGACCGCCGCCAGCAAGGCGAGGCTCACCGCCGCCATTTCGCCCGGGAGCCTCGCGATCCGCCACAGCAGCAGCACGACGACGACGATCGCGAGAGCCGCGCCGGCGGCGCCGAGCTCGACCCAGACCTGCAGGGCGGCGTTGTGAGGGTGCCAAAGGACAACGGTCGCCGGGTCGCTGCCCGGGACCGCAGGCTCCGGCCTGTTCTGCGCCAAGGTCGGACTGAACGCGAATCCTCCTCCCAGCACGGGCGCCTGCCAGACCGCCTCGCCGAAGGTCGTCCAGATCTCGACGCGGGCGCGGGTGTTGGCATGCGCGAGCCCGTCATGCACGGAGGACGGCAGCACGCGTTCGGCGATGGCGCCCGTTGCCGGCGCCAGGGCGATGGCCGACACGAGGCAGACGCCGAACGCGGCGACGGCGCGGCGGCCAAAGGAGCGCGCCAGCCCGTAAGCGACGAGCGCGACCAGGGCGCCGAGCACGGCCGCCCCGCTCGAGGAGATCACGATCGTCGCGCCGGCCGCCGCCAGCACGAGCCATCCCGTGCGCCGGTGGCCGCCCCTGAGCAGCATCCAGGCGAGCGGAATCGTCAGCACCAGCACCGTCAACGTCGGGCGGTTGTAGATAAAGTCGTCGGCGCGCAGCGCAACGGCGCGACGGATGGCCGAGTCGGTCCACAATTGCAGCAGGATGGCGGCGCAAGCCAGCCCCAAGGACGCCGCGAGCATCAGGGGCCGGCGTTGCGGCATGCGCCGCGGTAGCACAAGGCCGACGATGAAGGCTCCGCCGAGCGCCGCGCCGAACTCGGCGAGCGTCGCGAGGGACAAACGCGGCGCGGCGCTCCACGTGGTCGACAGCGCGGCGAAGCCGAGAAAGGCCAGGATCGCAAGACCGAGCGGGCTCGTCAGAGCGGCCACGGCCTCGGCGAGCCATTGGCGGAGCCGCCCTTCCGCCAGGATCGCGGCCACCGTGAGGACCGCCGCGATGATCAGCACAAGCGTGCTCGCGCGGCTCGCGACCGCCATGACGACCGGCACCGAGCCGAGGACGGAGTGCGCGGCGATCCAAAGCCAGTCGGCGGAGCGGCTGTCCTCCGGAGTCGATCGTGTCGCGAGAACGGTCATGGATTCGTGCCCGTCTCTTACGGCACGCGCCGCGTTGGATAAAGCTCCCCCGCCCTTGCCGTCCTCTCCTCGCCTCGCTACCGTTCATCTCCAGAGCCGCCCGACGACGAGGCGCGCCGGGCCTACCCACGGAGGAACACCCGATGTCATTCTTGCCCAAGGCCCTCGCGCGCGCGCTCCTCGCCGGCGCTATGACGGCCGGCCTCGCGACGGGCGCCACCGCCCAGATGGAGCTCAAGATCATCGCCCCGGCGGCGCCCGGCGGCGGTTGGGACCAGACCGCACGCTCCATGCAGCAGGCCCTGACCACCTCGGGCAGCGCCAAGAACGTGCAGGTGACGAACGTGCCCGGCGCCGGCGGCACCGTCGGCCTGGCGCAGTTCGTCAACGCCAAGGGCGATCCCAACCAGCTCCTGGTGAACGGCTTCGTCATGGTCGGCGCCATCCTGACCAACAAATCGCCCGTCAGTCTCGACCAGACGACGCCGATCGCGCGGCTCACCGCCGAGCCGCTGGCCATCGTGGTGACGGCGGAGTCTCCCATCAAATCGGCCAAGGACCTCGCCGCGGCCGTCAAGACCGATCCGGCCAAGGTGACCTGGGCAGGCGGGTCGGCGGGCGGCGTCGACCACATCGCCGTGGCGCTATTCGCCAAGGAAGCGGGCGCCGATCCGACCAAGATCAACTACATCCCCTTCTCCGGCGGCGGCGAAGCGCTCGCCGCCATCCTCGGCGGCAAGGTCACGGCCGGCATCTCGGGCTACGGCGAATTCGAAGGCCAGGTGAAGGCCGGCAAGCTGCGGGTGATCGCCCTCACCTCGCCGCAGCGCGTGCAGGGGATCGATGCGCCGACCCTCAAGGAGGCGGGCATCAACCTTGAGATTATCAACTGGCGCTCGGTGGTGGCCCCTCCGGGCATCACGCCCGACCAGCGCAAGGCCCTCACCGAGGCGATCGACAAGATGGCCAAGTCCAAAGAATGGGCCGACATCCTGAAGCAGAAGGGCTGGGACGACGCCTATCTCTCGGGCGACGGCTTCGCGGCGTTCCTGAAACAGGAACAGGCGCGGGTGAAGGAGGTCCTCACCTCGGTCGGCCTCGTCAAATCCTAAATCGCCGGGCAACCGGCTTTCGACCCGATATCCTCGTCGGACGGGGGACTCGATCATGACGGACGCCCGCCACGCTCGCCGGCTCGACGTCGTGCCGGCCGTCGTCGGCATCCTGCTCCTCGGCCTTGCCGGAATCGTCGCGTGGGACGCGGCGTCCCTGACCCTCGCGACGCCGTATGGGCTCGGCCCGCAAGCGGTGCCGAACCTGATCGCCGGCGGGCTCGCCCTTCTCGGCTGCGGCCATCTCGTCGCGGCCGTGCGGGGCGGCACGCCGGGTCCCGAGCTCGCCGACCCGGTCGCGGTGACCTGGATCATCGGCGGCCTTGTCGCCCTGATCGCGACGATCGGGCTCGGCGGCGGCTTCGTGCCGGCGACGACCCTCCTGTTCGCCGCCACGGCGCGCGCCTTCGGGCGCCGCGCGCTACTCGCGGATCTGGCCATCGGCTTCGGGCTCGGCATCCTGGTCTACCTCGCCTTTACGAAGCTGCTGACGCTGTCCTTGCCGCAAGGCCCGCTCGAACGGCTGCTGTGAGAGGCTGACATGGACGCTTTAGCTGCGCTGGGCCAAGGTTTTCTCGTCGCCCTGGAACCCTCGAAGCTGCTGTTCGCGCTGATCGGCGTCTTCCTCGGCACCGCCGTCGGAGTCTTGCCCGGCATCGGCCCGGCGCTCACGGTCGCCCTGCTCCTGCCGATCACCTTCAAGATGGATCCGGGCGGGTCGCTCATCATGTTCGCCGGCATCTATTACGGCGGCATGTATGGCGGCTCGACCACCGCCATCCTCATCAACACGCCGGGCGAGAGCGCGTCCATGATCACGGCGCTCGAGGGCAACCGCATGGCCAAGGCCGGCCGCGGCGGGCCGGCCCTCGCGACCGCCGCCATCGGCTCCTTCGTGGCCGGCATCATCGCCACGCTCGGCATCGCCTTCCTGGCCCCCTGGCTCGTCGACATCGCCGTCCGCTTCGGGCCGGAAGATTATTTCGCCCTGATGTGCATCGCCTTCGTGACCGTCTCGGCGACCTTCGGCGACTCGCCGCTCCGGGGCCTGACCAGCCTGTTCCTCGGACTCGTCCTCGGCCTCGTCGGCATCGACGTCTTGACCGGACAGGCGCGCCTCACCTTCGGGGTGCCGGAGCTTCTCGACGGCATCGAGGTGACGACGCTCGCGGTCGGGCTGTTCGCGGTCGGCGAGGCGCTCCACGTCGCCTCGCGCCGCAAGCATGCGCCCGAGGAGATCGAGCCGGTGCGCGGCTCCCTGTGGATGACGGCCGAGGACTGGCGCCGCTCCTGGGGCCCGTGGCTGCGCGGCTCGGCGCTCGGCTTCCCGATCGGCGCGCTGCCGGCGGGCGGCGCCGAGATCCCGACCTTCCTCTCGTACACCATCGAGAAGCGCCTCACCAAGCACCCGGAGGAGTTCGGCCGCGGCGCCATCGAGGGCGTCGCCGGGCCGGAGGCCGCCAACAACGCCTCCGCGGCCGGAACCCTGATGCCGCTCCTGACCCTCGGCCTGCCGACCTCGGCGACCGCGGCCATCATGCTGGCGGGCTTCCAGCAATACGGCCTCAATCCCGGGCCGCTCCTGTTCGCGGAGCGGCCGGACCTCGTCTGGGGCCTGATCGCCAGCCTGTTCATCGCCAATATGATGCTGATCGTCCTGAACCTGCCGTTGGTGGGGCTGTGGGTGCGGCTGCTCGCCATCCCGCAGCCGTGGCTCTACGCGGGCATCCTCGTCTTCGCGGCGATGGGCACCGTGGCAGCCAATCCGTCGGCGGTCGAGCTCATGATGCTGCTCGTCTTCGGCGTCCTCGGCTACCTGATGCGCCGCTACGACTATCCGATCGCGCCGATCGTGGTCGGTCTCATCCTCGGCCCGATGGCCGAGGCGCAACTGCGGCGGGCCCTTTCGATCAGCCTCGGCGATCCGCTCGTCCTCGTGCAGAACCCGGTCTCGGCGACCCTTCTCGCCATCGCCTTCATCGCGCTCGTGGCGCCGTTCGCCATGAAGGGCCTGCAGCGCTTCAAGGCGGCCGAGGACTGAATTCGTCCGAGGCGACGCCGGGCTGTCGCTACAGCTGGTGGCCGCGCTTGCCCATCTCGGCGCGGACCCGCGTCATCAGAGACTCGGCGACGTTCGCGGTCCAGCGCTGCGTCTCGACCGAGATGGCATCGAGAATTCGCGGCGTGTTCTGAAGATACTTGCGCCCCACGGGGCCTTTGAAGAACGCGAGCAGGTCCTTGAGCTCGGGCTCGCTGAAGGCGGTGGCGTAATAGCGTGCCGTGAGATCGATCATGCCTTGCTTCTGCTTCTCGAGCTCGGGCTTCAGAGCCTCGAGCACCTGATCGAGGTCCTTCGTCACTTCCGGGCGGGTGATGAAGCTCTTGCGGATCTGCTGGCCGAACTGCGGCATGAAGGTATCGAAGATGGAGGTGACGCCGGTGAGCGTGGCGATCTCCCGGCCGAGCGCGACGTGGCCTTCCGCCAGCGCCGGAGCGGCGGGGCGCGGGGGCTGCTGCTGGGCCTCGGCGCCGCTCGCCAGCAAAGTCGCGAGGAGGCACAGCATTGCGGGTCGGCGGAAGAGGCGGATCATCCAGGTTGCTCCAGTCTGCGCGAGGCTCATACCGTGCCGAGCTCGTCAAGCCCAGCCTCCGTAGCGAGAATAGCGCCGCTGGCAAGGCCGAGGAACAGCCCGTGCTCGACGACGCCGGGGATCGCCGCCAGGGCCGCGGCGAGCGCCTCGGGCTCGGGAATCGCGCCGAGCGGCGCGTCGAGGATGGCGTGGCCGCCGTCGGTCCGGAAGGCGTTGCCGTCGGCGCCGCACCGGAGGCGCGCCGCGGCGGGACATCCGCTCCGCGCAAAGGCGGCTTCGACGGCGCGGCGGGTGGCGGGGAGCCCGAAGAACACCACCTCGACCGGCAGCGGGAAGCGGCCGAGCCGCTCGACCCGCTTCGAGCCGTCGGCGATGACGATCATGCGCCGGCTGGCGGCGGCGACGATCTTCTCGTGCAGGAGGGCGCCGCCGCCGCCCTTGATGAGGCGCAGCGCGCCGTCGATTTCGTCGGCGCCGTCGATCGTGAGGTCGAGCTCGGGGGTCTCGTCGAGCGTGGTCAGCGGAATGCCCTCGCCTTCCGCCTGGCGGCGCGTCGCCTCCGAGGTCGGAACGGCGACGACGGCGAGGCCGCCGCGCACCCGCTCGCCCAGTGCGGCGACGAGATGCGCCGCCGTGGAACCGGTGCCGAGCCCGATCCGCATGCCGTCGCGGACGAGCGCCGCCGCCCTCTCGGCGGCTGCACGCTTCAGGTCGTCGGGGGTCAAGGATCGCTCCCGCCTGCCGATGGAGGGAGCCCGTCTGACACATCGCGGGACGCGGGGGAAGGCGTCAACGGCCGGGTGTTGGGAGCCATTCCCCTCTCTCGCTCGCGGGAGGGGGGATAGCGGGCCGCGGACAAGAGGAGCGACGTCAGCGCTGCCCGCCCGAGGGGCCGCGGGCGCTGGGCACAGCCGGGGGCGCCGCGGCGGCGCCGGAGGGCGGGCTCGTCTGCGGCGTGCACACGACGCGCTCGTCGAAGACGTAGCAGACGCTGATGCCGCCGGTGCGGTAGTTGACCCGGAAGACACCGCCCTCGCGGTTGTGGCGGGAGGGCAGAAGGCCATATTCGGCCGGCGTCTGCGGGCCGGCCCCCTCGCCGGCCGCGAAGCACAGCGTCGCCCCAACCGTCCCCTCGAGACCGTATTGGCAGGAGACGACCTCGCCGGTGGCCCGGTCGATGCGGTAGATGCGGTTCAGGTCGTTCTGCGGCGCCGGCGCGAAATCGTACGGCGCCGCCGCCAGGGGGGCCGCCACGAGCCAGGGCACGATGATGCCCGTTCGCAACAGGTAGGCAGGGACGGGCCGGCGCATGGCTTAACCTCATTTCAAGCGCGAATCGGATGGGGTAATAGACGAAAAAGCCGCTCCCCGCTCCGTCTCCAGACCGGAGCGACCCGAGCATGCCGTCAGCATGCTCAACTCCTTGGAATCGATCACCGTTCGGCGTTTTGATCGGACCGGTCGGAACGCATTCGCGATCAAGCGAGGGACCTGATGCGCAGCCCTGCCCCCCTCGTCGTCTTCGACCTCGACGGCACCCTCGCCGACACCGCGCCGGACCTCACCGCCACCCTGAACGTCATCCTGCGCGGCGAAGGGCTGCCGGCGGTGGCGCTCGCCGAGGCCCGCCAGATGATCGGCCACGGCGCCCGCGTCATGCTCGAGCGCGGCATCGAAGCCGCCGGGCTTGAGGTCACGCCGGACCGGCTCGACGAGCTCTACCGGCGGTTCCTCGTCCATTATGCCGACCATCTGTGCGTCGAGTCGGAGCTGTTTCCCGGCGTGGTCGAGGCGCTCGACCGGCTCGAGGATCAAGGCTTCCGCTTCGCCGTCTGCACCAACAAGGTCGAGGCGCATTCGGCCAAGCTGCTCGAAGCGCTCGGCATCGCGCATCGCTTCGCGGCCATCTGCGGGCGCGACACCTTCCCATACGTGAAGCCGGATCCGCGCCACCTGACGCTGACCATCGCCAAGGCCGGCGGCCACGTCGACGCGGCCGTGATGATCGGGGATTCGCGCACCGACATCGTCACCGCGCAGGCGGCCGGGGTTCCGGTCGTGGCGGTGCCGTTCGGCTATACCGACGTTCCCGTCCAGAGCCTCGCGCCCGACCTGATCATCGACCGTTTCGACGAGCTGCCGGCCGCGGTTGCGCGCATCCTCGCCGCCGAGCGCGCCCCGCGCGCCGTCGCCTCCGTCGTCTGACACACGTTCGGAGAGATTGAGGGCATCCGGCCATCATTCATTAGAAGCGCTTATTGGTCCTAGTTGATCAAGGTGCCTAATCGCGGATCGAGAGGGAGACTAGCTTCCCCGTGACTTGATGAAGTCGCGCGGGACCGATGCCTTTGATCGACCGGAACGATGGCTTGCTGCCGGCTTTCCTTGCCGCGAGCCTGCTGGCCGCGGCTCCGGCCTTAGCCCAGTCCTCCGCCTCGAAGCCCGAGCCGCTGGTCGTGCAAGACCAGGGCAGCTTCACGGTGGGCGGAACGGTCATCACAGCGCCGGGCACGTTCGATCCGCTGAAGCCGCTGGAGCCGGCCGGGCAGACCTTCCGCGGCGACCATGTCTACGCGTTCTATCAGGTGCCGGCGAACCCGCGGAAATACCCGATCGTCATGTGGCACGGCGCGGGCCAGTTCTCGAAGACCTGGGAGACCACGCCGGACGGGCGGGAAGGCTTTCAGAACCTCTTCCTGCGCCGCCGCTTCGCGACCTACCTGATCGACCAGCCGCGTCGAGGCGATGCGGGGCGCAGCACGGTCGAAGCGACGATCAAGCCGACGCCCGACGAGCAACTCTGGTTCAACCAGTTCCGCGTCGGTGTCTGGCCCAACTATTTCGACGGCGTTCAGTTCGACCGCAGCCCGCAGACGCTCAACCAGTATTTCCGCGCCATGACACCGAATACCGGGCCGTTCGACATGAACGTCCTGTCGGAGGGCGTGTCGGCATTGTTCGACAGGATCGGCCCCGGCATCCTGTTCACGCATTCGCAAGGCGGCGGTCCGGGCTGGCTGACCGCGATCAAGAACCAGAACGTCAAAGCGATCGTCGCGTTCGAGCCGGGAAGCGGCTTCGTCTTTCCGGAAGGCGAGGTGCCGCCGCCGAAGCCGAGTGCCTTCGACACCGTGCAGGGCGCAGCCGTGCCGATGTCGCAGTTCATGGCGCTGACCAAGCTCCCGATCCTGATCGTCTACGGCGACAACATCCCGGCGCAGCCAATGCCGATGCCGGCGCAGGATAGCTGGCGAGCGCGGTTGGAGATGGCGCGGCTTTGGCGGGACAGCGTGAACAAGCACGGCGGCGACGTCACCGTCGTGCATCTGCCGGAGATCGGCATCCGGGGCAACACGCACTTCCCGTTCTCGGACCTGAACAATGTCGAGATCGCGGACCAGGTGTCGCGATTCCTCGCCGAAAAGAAGCTGGACTGACGGCGATCGCGGCGAGGCGTGTCGTGGTTTTCGAGCATTGGAATTGAAAGGAACATGCATATGAAGCGCATAGCGATGGAGGCCACCCTGCTGGCGGCAATGGCCGGGCTCTCGGCCAGCGAGGTCGGTGCAGCGGACTACAGGCAAAATCCGTTCACCCTCGTCTAC
>DASQLE010000387.1:0-2346 GCA_035630175.1 Beijerinckiaceae bacterium | reverse complement strand
GTTCCTCGGCGCCGCGAGCGAATCGCTGCCGTTTCAGTTCCCGCTGGTGGGCGATCTCGCCTTCGTCGTCGCGCTCGTGCTCGCAGGCTTCGCTGTCGCCTTCGGCACGCGCCACACGGATGCGACCGAGCACCAGAACGGGCTGCTCCTCGCCATCTCTGTCGAATCCGTGGTGAAGCTGATCGCGTTCCTGGTCGTCGGGGGCTACATCACATTCGTGATGTTCGACGGATACGATGCCATCGTGCAGCGCCTCAACGCGCAGGGCACGAGCTCCAACCTGATGGGCACGACCTCCGGCTTCGGCAGCTACATCACGCTGATCCTGCTCTCCACCTGCGCCGCCCTGCTTCTGCCGCGTCAGTTTCACGTCACCGTGGTCGAGAACCACGAGATCGCAGACCTGAAGCGGACCGCTTGGCTGTTTCCGCTCTATCTGATCCTCATCAACATCTTCGTGATCCCGATCGCGCTCGCAGGTCTCGCGGTTTATCCCAGCGGCGCCATCGACCGCGACATGACGCTGCTTGCGCTGCCGCTCATGGACAAGGCCGGCACCGTCGCGGTCATCGCCTTCCTCGGCGGGTTTTCGGCCGCCACCGCCATGGTCATCGTCGATTCCGTCGCCATCGCCGTGATGATCTCGAACCATCTCGTCATGCCCATCGTGCTGCGGCGGCGCGCCTTTGCCGGCATCGATCCCGGAAGCTTCGTGATCGGCGTGCGGCGGGTCTCGATCGTTCTCGTGATCCTGCTCGGCTATGTCTATTACCGCGCATCGGGAGAAGCGGCGCTCGCCGCCATCGGCCTTCTGTCCTTCGCCGCCATCGCGCAGGTCGCGCCGGCTTTCCTCGGCGGGCTCATCTGGACGCGCGGCACGGCGCTCGGCGCCAGCATCGGGTTGATCGTCGGGTTTCTCACCTGGGCCTACACGCTCCTTCTCCCGAGCCTCGTCTGGGATGGCGTGTTCTGGTCCGATGTCGTCGTCACCGGCCCGTTCGGCATCACGGTGCTCAAGCCCACATCCCTGTTCGGCGTCGACCTGCCGCAGCTCACGCATGGCGTCGTCTGGAGCCTGACGCTCAACATCCTGTGCTACGTCGCCTTCTCCCTCTGGCGCCCGGTGACGGCGATGGAGCAGATCCAGGCCAATCTCTTCGTGGGCGAGGCCGTCGCCTCCGTGACGCCGAGCTTCCGCCTGTTCCGCGCCAGCGTCACCGTCGGCGAGTTGCGCGCCACCGTGGCACGCTATCTCGGCGAGGAGCGCACGACGCGCTCCTTCGAGGGCTTCACCCACAGCCGCGGACAGAACCTGGAGCCGCGCGCCGAGGCCGACATTCATCTTCTGCGCTACGCCGAGCATCTTCTGGCCTCGGCCATCGGCACAGCATCCTCACGTCTTGCCTTGTCGCTGCTTCTGCGCCGCCGCACCGTTTCGACGGAGGCGGCCCTCAAGCTCCTCGACGATGCCTCTGCCGCGATCCAGCACAGCCGCGACCTTCTCCAGCACGCGCTGAACTATGCCAAGCAGGGCATCACCGTGCTCGACAGCGACCTGCGCCTGCTGGCCTGGAACCAGGCCTTCATCGATCTCTACGACATGCCACCCAACTTCGTTCATGTGGGCATCAGCATGGAGCAGATCGTCACCTACAATGCCGCGCGCGGATCCTACGGACCCGGCCGTATCGAGGAACTCGTCGCGGCCCGCCTGCACTCGTTCCGGCACGATGTGGAGCCGGTACGCCTAAAACTCTTTCCCTCCGGCAAGGTCATCGAGATCCGCTCGAACCTCCTGCCCGACGGCGGCCACGTCACCACCTACACGGATGTCACCGACACCGTTCTCGCGGAGGAGGCGAGCCGGCGCGCGAACGAGACGCTGGAACAGCGCGTGCGCGAGAGAACCGAGGAGCTGACGCGCCTCAACGAGGCTCTCAGAGGCGCGAAAGCGGACGCCGACGAGGCAAACATTTCCAAGACGCGCTTTCTCGCCGCCGCTTCGCACGATATCCTGCAGCCGCTCAATGCCGCGCGC
This sequence comes from Beijerinckiaceae bacterium, assembly GCA_035630175.1. Lineage (GTDB taxonomy): Bacteria > Pseudomonadota > Alphaproteobacteria > Rhizobiales > Beijerinckiaceae > JAJKJG01. The sequence continues at coordinate 308 of DASQLE010000387.1, read as the reverse complement.
CTCTACGCGACCTCGCTCGTGGAGCGGGACCGCGACGCCGGCGACGCGACGCTCGCCGAGAACATCGACGCCTCGCTCGACGCCGTCGAGGAAATCCTCACCGCCATCCTCGACATCTCGCGCCTCGACACGGGCGCCATGAAGCCGCAATGGTCGAGCTTCCGCATGGACGAGCTGTTCCGCCAGCTTCAGCGTGAGTTCGAGCCCGTGGCCGGCAGCAAGGGCCTGACGCTTACCTTCGCCATCCCCTCCCTCACGGTCCGCTCCGACCGGCGTCTCATGCGCCGCCTGCTGCAGAACCTGATCTC
>DASQLE010000386.1:0-9994 GCA_035630175.1 Beijerinckiaceae bacterium | reverse complement strand
CAACTGCCAAGGTTGAAGCCAGAAGGCCATGAGCTAAGTTGCTTTGGAAACGTAACTTTCCCGCCAGACTTCTGACGGTGTTGGCGCGACCACCGCAGCCGGACGACCCGCCGCCGCTATGGTGTCGGCGGCTTCGGCCAGCCTGAGATCACCGGCTGTTGCCGTCCGAGGGTTATGCTAGGGACGTAGATCGAAAATGTTAGGGACGCACGGGTGTTGGACCAACTGAAGGGTGAAGCGCGAACGGGCATTGCCGGGTTAGACAATGTGCTGGGCGGAGGACTTGAGCGAGGGCGCGTGTTTCTGCTGGAAGGCGCTCCGGGCACGGGTAAGACCACCATCGCCACGCAATTCCTGCTCGCCGGCGCCAAAGCCGGCGAACGCTGTCTATATATCACACTGTCCGAGAACGAGGACGAACTGCGGGCCGGTGCCGCCTCGCACGGCTGGGACCTGTCGGGCATCGACCTTTTCGAGCTGATCCCGCCTGAGAACCTGCTCGATGAGGACCAGCAGCAAAGCCTCTTGTATTCGTCCGATCTAGAGCTCGGAGAGACCACGAAGCGGATTTTCGAGGCGTTCGAGAGGGTGAAGCCGCACCGTATCGTGCTCGACAGTCTTTCGGAGATCAGGCTCCTGGCCCAGAGCTCGTTGCGCTACCGGCGCCAGATCTTGAGCCTGAAGCACTACTTCGCCCGGCAGGGGACGACCGTATTGCTTCTCGATGACCTCACCACGGACTTCAACGACAAGACCGTGCATAGCGTCGCCCACGGCGTGATCCGTCTGGAGGAGATGGCGCCCGAGTACGGCGCCGAGCGACGGCGGCTGAGGGTCCTGAAATATCGCGGCCGACGCTTCCGGGGCGGCTTTCACGACTTCACCATCGCGACAGGCGGCGTGCGCGCCTTCGCTCGCCTTGTCTCGGCTGAGCACAAGAAGGGCTTCGTGCGCGACGTGGTCAAAAGCGATTTGCCCGAGCTCGACGCGCTCTTGGGCGGCGGCCTGGAGCGGGGCTCCAGCGTCCTCATCCTGGGGCCGGCCGGCACCGGCAAGTCGCTTTTGACGCTCACCTTCGCCCAGAGCGCTGTCAAGCGGGGCGAGCGCGCGGCCATCTTTGTCTTCGACGAGGAGCTCGGGCTGCTGTTCGATCGGGCGAAGGGCCTTGGCGTCGACCTACAAGCGATGGTCGATGCCGAGCAGCTTCTCATCGAGCAGGTCGATGCGGCCGAGCTGACGCCGGGCGAGTTCTCGGAGCGCGTCCGGCGCTCCGTGGAAGTCTACAAGGCGCAAACCATCGTGATCGACAGCCTGAACGGCTACCAGGCTGCTATGCCCGGTGAGAGCCAGCTCATCCTGCACATCCACGAGCTGTTGCAGTACCTGAACCGGCAGGGCGCCACGACGTTTCTTACGGTCGCACAGCACGGCCTCGTCGGGGACATGAAGACGCCCGTTGATGTCACCTACCTCGCCGACACGGTGGTGCTGCTGCGCTATTTCGAGATGCTCGGCCGCGTGCGCCGGGCGATCTCGATCGTCAAGAAGCGCACGGGCGCTCATGAGGACACCATCCGTGAGTTCCGCATCGGTGGCCGGGGCATCACGCTCGGCGAGCCTCTGACCAACCTTCAGGGCGTGCTGCGGGGCGTTCCGACCATGGTCGGCGACGGACCTGCGCTGCTCCCGGCGGAGGACACGTGAAGCGCAGCACTCTCTCCGAACGGGCGCTTATCCTCGCACCTCGGGGGCGGGATGCTGCAATCGCCGCGACGATCCTGGGAGAAGCTGGTCTGGCCGCCGAGCCCTGTCCATCGCTCCCAGAGTTGATTCGTGAACTCGATCTTGGCGCGGCGTTCGTGGTTGTCACCGAAGAGACCCTCGCCACTGCCGACCTAGGGCAGCTCGCTGCTTGGCTGGCCGATCAGGAGGAATGGTCGGATCTGCCCTTCGTGCTGCTGACCAGAGGCGGCGGAGACCTGGAGCGTAACCCGGCCGCGAAGCGCTACCTCGAGGTGCTCGGGAACGTCACCTTCCTCGAGCGCCCATTTCACCCGACCACCCTTGTCAGCCTGGCCCGCTCGGCGCTGCGCGGCCGCTGCCGTCAATACGAGGCACGCGCAAGGCTTGACGCGCTACGCGAGGGTGAGGCGCGGTTGCAGTTCACGCTCAAGGCAGGCCGGTTAGGCGCCTGGGAACTCGATCTGGCTACCGGCGAGATCACCTCGACCGCAACCTGTCGCACGAACTTCGGGCGCGCTCCCGAGACGGGTTTCACCTATGCGGAACTGCGGGACGCCGTGCATCCCGACGATCAGAAGCGCATGCGCGAGGCTGTGGAAGCCTCGATCGAGTTCGGGACCGATTGCGACATCGAGTTCCGCGCCGTGACGCCGGACGGCAGCGAGCGCTGGGTCGCAGTTCGTGGGCAGCCCTCTTACGATCAAGACGGCGTCCCCCAGCGCATGGTTGGGATCTCGTTTGACGTCACCGACCGTCGGCGCGCCGAGGAGGCGCTGCGCGAAAGCGAGGCGCGCTACCGTACCTTGTTCGAGAACATCGACGAGGGCTTCTGCATCATCGAATTTTTCAGCGGACCCCATGGCCCGCTGAGCGACTATGTTCACGTAGAGGCAAACCCAGCCTACGCCACCCACGCCGGTATCTCGAACGTGGTCGGACGGGAGGTGCGGGAAATGGTGCCCGACGAAGCCGACGGCTGGGTCGAGCTCTACCGCGGTGTCTTGGAAACGGGCGAGCCGATCCGCTTCGAGCGGGAACTGGTCGCCACTGAGCGTTACCTCGAGTTGGCCGCCTTCCGGGTTGAGCCCGCAAGCCGTCGCCAGGTGGCGGTGGTCTTTCAGGATATAACGGTGCGCAAGCGTGCCGAGCTCGAGTTACGCGAGCTGAACGAAACCCTGGAGCGTCGCGTCAGCGAGGCTCTGGCCGAGCGCAGGGTACTTGCCGACATCGTGGAGGGCACGGACGCCTTCGTGCAGGTTGCCGATCTCGATTTCCGCTGGATCGCTATCAACAAGGCCGCGGCCGACGAGTTCGAGCGCATCTTCGGGATCAGGCCGAAAGTGGGCGACAGCATGTTGGACCTACTCGCCGACCACCCTGAACACCGGGCCGCCGTTGAGGCGGTCTGGAGCCGGGCGCTCGCGGGCGAGGAATTCACGGAGGTGGCCGAATTCGGTGACGCAACGCGCGACCGGCGCTTCTACGAGATGAAGTACAACGTACTGCGCGGGCCGCACGGCGAGCGCATCGGCGCTTATCAATTCGTTTACGACGTGACCGAGCGCATGCGCGATCAGGCGCGGCTCGCAGAGGCGCAGGAGGCGCTGCGCCAGGCTCAAAAGATGGAGGCTGTGGGCCAGTTGACTGGAGGCGTCGCCCATGACTTCAACAACCTGCTCACCATCATCAAGAGCTCGACGGACCTTCTGCGCCGCCCCGACCTCGCTGAAGAGCGACGCCGCCGCTACGTGGACGCGATCTCCGATACGGTCGACCGGGCCTCCAAGCTCACCGGCCAGCTCCTCGCCTTCGCGCGGCGGCAGGCGCTGAAACCCGAGGTGTTCAATGTCGCAGGCCGCATCGAGGCGATCACCGAGATGCTGGGCACGATCGTGGGCTCCCGCATCAGGATTGCCGCCGACGTGTCCGACGAACCCTGCTGCGTCATGGCGGACGCGAGCCAGTTCGAGACAGCGCTGGTCAATCTGGCCGTCAACGCACGCGACGCCATGGACGGCGAAGGCACGCTCACCATGCGAGTCCACCGTGCGGTGCACGTGCCGGCCATCCGCAGTCACGACGCTAGGAACGGTGATTTCGTCTGCATCACGCTGACCGACACAGGCTCGGGTATAGCACCGGACAAACTCGGCCAAATTTTCGAGCCGTTCTACACGACCAAGGAGATTGGTAAGGGCACGGGTCTGGGACTCAGCCAAGTGTTCGGTTTCGTCAAACAGTCTGGCGGGGATGTTTCGGTGAAGAGCAAAGTGGGCAAGGGGACCACCTTCACGCTCTACTTGCCGCGCGTCGAGGAAGAAGAGGCGCGCGATGACGCAACCAGCGAGGGGCGCTCGAGCGGCGTCGAAGAACACGGTTATGGTCGGCGCGTGCTCTTGGTGGAGGATAATGACGAGGTAGGCCGCTTCTCGACGCAGATCCTGCAAGACCTCGGCTACGAAACGACCTGGGCCGCCAACGCAGACGAGGCGCTCAAACTCCTCGACGAGGTGAACGGCTTCGACGTGGTGTTCTCGGACGTGGTCATGCCAGGCATGAGCGGCGTCGAACTTGGTCAGGAGATCCGGCGCCTGTATCCGGAGCTGCCTGTAGTGCTTACCTCCGGGTTCAGCCATGTGCTGGCCGAGGAGGGCCGGCACGGGTTCGAATTGCTGCAGAAACCTTACGCTGCGGAGGATCTCTCGCGCATACTGCGGCGGGTGGCGCGAGGCCGCCGGACGGAGGCTTTGGACAGCCGGGACGCTTAGGCCCGATTTCGCCGGCTCCAGCCGGCGGAACCGGCGAGTGATATCTAATTTCTTTTCCCTATTGCCAGGCTCAGGGAAAACGGCCGTAAATCACTGTCCTCCCGAGCCCTTTAATCCTCCTGAGGAGCGCAGGGTGATGCTGGATCGCCATTCCCTGTTCTTCCGACCTTTACATGATATGTCGCAAACGACCGGTTCGCAGGTGACTACCTGCGCCGCCGGACCTAAACTCCGTTATCAAACGATTTTGCAGCTCGCTCCACGCGTCGCGAAAACGCCCACGCCGATTGAGTAATGACGGCCGGAAGAAGACCCGATCACGCCGGTGCGACGCGGGCCGGCTCGTCCGACCCGGGGCGCCGTGCGAGGGCGCTCGTCCAATTCGTCGGCGTGAACAAATCCTTCGACGGTGTGACGCGCGTCGTGCGCGACCTCGACATCGACATCATGTCGGGCGAGTTCCTCACCCTTTTGGGGCCGTCCGGCTCCGGCAAGACGACCACCCTGATGATGCTGGCCGGGTTCGAGGCCGCGACGGCTGGGGAGATCCTGCTCGACGGCCGGCCGATCACGCGCGTGCCGCCGTACCGGCGCAACATCGGCGTCGTGTTTCAGAACTATGCCTTGTTTCCGCATATGAGCGTCGCCGAGAACGTCGCCTTTCCTCTGCAGGTGCGTCGCGTCGGCCGGGACGAGATCGCCGAACGGGTCAAACGGGCGGTCGCCACCGTGTCGCTGGCAGGGTTCGAGGAGCGGCTGCCGGCGCAGCTCTCGGGCGGGCAGCAGCAGCGGGTCGCGTTGGCGCGCGCGCTCGTGTTCGACCCGGCTCTCGTCCTCATGGACGAGCCGCTCGGCGCCCTCGACAAGCAGCTGCGCGAGCAGATGCAATACGAGCTCAAGCGTCTGCACGAGCGCTTCGGACTCACGGTCGTCTACGTTACCCATGACCAGAGCGAAGCCCTGACCATGTCGGACCGGATCGCGGTGTTCGACCGCGGAGCCGTCCAGCAGCTCGCGACCCCGGCAGCGCTCTACGAGGCGCCGGAAACCAGCTTCGTGGCGCGCTTCGTCGGCGAGAACAACAGCCCCTCCGGTCGCGTCCTCGCCTGTGTCGAGGGCGTCTGCCGCGTGCTCCTCGACAACGGCCAGGAGGTCGAGGCCACGGCCGTCTGCGCGATCGCTCCGGGCGCGCGCACGACGCTGTCCATCCGGCCCGAACGCGTCCTGATCGGCGCCGATGCGGACGGGGCGCCGACCCGGCTACCCGGCCGGGTGCGCGATCTAATCTATGTCGGCGACCACCTGCGCGCGTATATTGCGGTGGGCGCGCAGGAGTTTATCGTGAAGGTCCCCAACAGCCGCCATGTGCCCCTCAGCATTGGGGACGAGATCCTGGTCGGCTGGCACACGGCGGATTGTCGCGCGCTCGATCCGCTCGAGACCAAGGCATGACGATCAAAGACAGGGAGGACCAACGATGAGGACTTTCATCAAATTCGGCATGGCGACCGCTGCCGTGCTGGCGAGCGGGGCGCTCGCTCACGCCCGCGACCTGACCGTGACCTCGTGGGGCGGTGCCTACCAGAACGCCCAGACGGAAGCCTATTTCGCTCCGTTTCGCCAGCAGACCAAGATCCCGCTGATCGACGAATCATGGGACGGCGGCATCGGCGTGCTGCGGACCAAGGTCGAAGGGGGCAACGCAACCTGGGACGTGGTGCAGGTCGAATCGGAGGAACTCGCCGCCGGCTGTGACGAGGGCCTGTTTGAAAAGCTCGATTTCGACAGGATCGGCGGCAAGGAGCGCTACATCAAGGAAGCCCTGCATCCCTGCGGGGTCGGGGCCATCGTCTACGACTTCGTGCTCGCCTACGACAAGGACCGCCTCAAGGATCCGCCGAAGGGCTGGGCGGACTTTTTCGACACGCAGAAATTTCCGGGCAAGCGCGCCCTGCGCGGCGGCCCCAAGAGCACCCTGGAGATCGCGCTCATGGCGGACGGCGTGCCGGCCGACAAGGTCTACGAGGTGCTGAAGACGCCGGCGGGCGTCGATCGCGCCTTCAAGAAGCTCGATGGCCTGAAGAAGGACCTGATCTTCTGGAAAGCGGGCGCGCAGCCGCCGCAGCTTCTCGCCTCCGGCGAGGTGGCGCTGACCTCGGCCTATAATGGGCGCATCGACGCCGCCAACCGGGACGACAAGCGCAACTTCGGCATCGTCTGGAACCAGGCGCTGTTCACGATCGACAGCTGGGTCATCCTGAAGGGCTCGCCGAACCGGGACAACGCCTACAAGGTGATCGACTTCATGGGGCAGGCGGACAACCAGGCCAAGCTGCCGCTGAAGATCGCCTACGGCGTGACGAACCGCGACGCCAACAAGGCGATCCCGCCGGAACGGCTGAAGGACCTGCCGACGGCGCCGGACAACTTCAAGACCGCGACCGAGATCTCGACCGAGTTCTGGCTCGAGAACATCGACCGCCTGAACGAACGCTTCAACAAGTGGGCGGCGACCCAGTAGCCGTCGCTGCCGCACCGGCGGGGCCGGATCGAAGGTGACCGATCCGGTCTCGCTGACACGGAGTCTGCGGCGCAGCCGGCGCCGCAGACAGATCGCCGCGGCAGCCTGCGTCGCGCCGCTCCTCGTCTTCACGTTCCTGGTCTTTCTCCTGCCCATCGGCGATATGCTGCGGCGCAGTGTCTGGAACGCCGAGGTCGCGTCCGCGTGGCCGGGCGTGCGCGCGGCGATGAGTGCATGGCGGTCCGAAGGCGGCGGTGGCGTGCCGCCCGAGCCGGTCTTCGCCGCGCTCGCGCAGGATATGCGCGGGACCTACGGCACGCCGGCGCTCGGTGCGGCGGCCCGGCGCTTGAACTACGACCTCGAGAACGGACGCTCGCTCGTCTTCAACACCGCCCGGCGCGTCGCACCGCTCGACGGCCCAACCGGCGCATGGACCGACACCCTGATCGGCATCGACCGCCGCTGGGGCGAGGCCGAAACCTGGTCGGCGATCGATCGGGCGCGCTTGCCGTTCACCGACTTCTTCCTGCTCGCCGCGCTGGATCTGCAGCGGGGCGAGGACGGGCTCGCGCGCAAGCCGCCGCAGCAGGCGATCTACCTCGAAATCCTCGGTCGAACCTTCTCGATCTCGATGGCCGTCACGCTCGCCTGCCTCGTGCTCGGCTTTCCCGTCGCCTACGTCATCGCGGCGCAGCCGCCGTCGCGGGCCAATCTGCTGCTCATGCTCGTCCTGCTGCCGTTCTGGACGCCGCTCCTCGTAAGGACGGCCGCCTGGGTGGTGCTGCTCCAGGAGAACGGCCTCGCCAACCAGTTTCTGGCCGCGCTCCGGCTGATCGACCGCCCGCTTCGCCTGATCTACAATCGCACCGGCGTGCTGGTCGCCATGACGCACGTTCTGCTGCCCTTCATGATCCTGCCGCTCTACAGCGTCATGAAGGGGGTGCCGCCGAGCCTGATGCGCGCCGCCTTGTCCCTCGGCGCCCCGCCCTTCACCGCCTTCCGCCGGGTCTACCTGCCTCAGGTGATGCCCGGCGTCGCGGCCGGCGCCCTGCTCGTGTTCATCCTGGCGCTCGGCTACTACATCACGCCCGCCCTGGTCGGCGGCGGCGCCGACCAGATGATCAGCACCTTCATCGCCTTCAACACGACCGATACCGCCAACTGGTCGCTCGCCGCCGCGCTCGGGACGGTGCTCCTCGCGGCCACCTTCCTGCTGTTCGCGATCGCCGCCCGCCTCGGCGGGCGCTATCGCCTTGGCGTGCTCGGATGAAGCGCGCGGCGCCCAACGTCCATGGGGCCGGAGCCCGCGCCGCGCTGTGGCTCGCCGCGGGTCTGGTGCTCGCCTTCATGATGGTGCCGATCCTCGCCATCCTGCCGCTTTCGTTCAACGACGGCCAGTTCCTCACCTATCCGCTCCGCGGGGTATCGACGCGCTGGTACCAGGCTTTCTTCACGGACGGCCGCTGGCTGGCGGCCCTGCAGAACAGCGTGGTGATCGGGCTAGCGGCGACGCTGATCGCGACACCGCTTGGCGTCTTGGCCGCATTCGGCCTTGCGCTTGCCGATTTTCCCGGCCGCCGCATCGCCGGCGCGCTGGTCCTGACGCCGATCATCGTGCCCATCGTGATCTATGCCGTCGGGCTCTACTTCGTCTTTTCGCCGCTCGGGCTGACCGCCACGTTCACCGGCCTGATCCTGGCGCATGCCGCACTCGGGGCGCCGTTCGTGGTCGTGACGGTGGGCGCGTCGCTGGCGAATTTCGATTGGACTCTGCTGCGGGCCGCAGCGAGCCTCGGCGCAGGCCCGCTCACCGCCGCCCGGCGGGTGATGCTGCCGCTGATCGCTCCGGGCGTTCTCTTCGGCGCGCTGCTCGCCTTTGCGACCTCCCTCGAGGAGGTGGTCGTGGTCCTCATCGTCGGCGGCCCCGGCCAGCGCACCTTGCCGCGGGAGATGTTCGTGCAGCTGCGCGAACAGATCTCGCCGACCCTTGCGGTCGCCGCCGTCCTGCTCATGGTCATCTCCGCCGTGCTGCTGGCCGCCGTCGAGATGCTGCGCATGCGCAACGAACGCCTGCGCATGCGGGGCGGCTGACGACGGCCATCGTGGCGCGGCAGGGTTTCTCCTCCCTGTTGCAGGTCCGCGACAGACGAACGCTCGCCGCTCGTGCATCTTGGGGTATCGACGTGATGGGGCTGGGGGGCTGCGTCGCCTTGACGGCGAACAAAGGCTCTGCGGGGGAAGCGATGATGACCAAAGCTGTTCTCGTCATTTGCGTGTCGATATGGGCAGCCGGCCTCGGAGCCTTGCTCCAGATCTTCGTCTAGAACACGACGCGGGGCTCTTGGCGCCCTCGGTGTTCTGCCGCACCGTCGACGGCCGCCTCAGACCTTAGCCTCAATGGGTGCTGCGTCGATGTCGTGCAGCCCGTGAGGAGGCGGGAGCGATGACCCTACGAGAGCTTTTCACGGATCATCCGCGATCGGTCGGCGAGACGTACGACGAGCATATGCTGGTGGCCCTGAGCTTCGCGGGCCCGCTCGCAAAGGCTGCTGCCGCCGCCTTGGTGCATGCGTTCCTGCCGTTCCTGTGCGTCAAGACCGCCAGCCAGACGATCAAGAGCCTCAACGATCGCATGAGCCGTCGCTGCGCCAGCTGCCCCAAAGCCGCCCTGCATCGTCCTGATCTGCTGCCGGTCATGACGACAAGGCCGTCGATGGCGATGAGCCGCCTCGCTGAGCCCGACTACGTCATCTGAACCGGATCTCCACCGAGCCTCGAGCGGTTCCGCAGCCTTCGAGCCTTTGCGCTTGTCCCGGCATGTTTCCTGCCTACACTCATCTGGTTGCCAGCAGCAGGGGGTCAGGATGAGTGGCGTAGGGTTCAATCGACGGACGATCATCGGGCTCGGCCTCGGCGCCGCGGGCCTCGCGGCTGGGCCACGCGGCGCCTTCGCGCAGGGCAA
>DASQLE010000385.1:0-2028 GCA_035630175.1 Beijerinckiaceae bacterium | reverse complement strand
GCGGAAGCTCGCGCCGGGATTGAGGGTGATGTATTCGAAGCCGTATTGCTTGATCAGGTCGACGATGACGTCCGACTGCCATCCGCGATGGTCTTTGTTGGTGGCGCTCGTCGGCACCGGTTCGAACTTGTTCAACGGCTTGCCCTCGCTGAGCGTGGTGTTGGCTGGATGATGGAGAGCGGATCGTCCGTATGCGAACCGCTGTCAAGCGAAAGCGGGCCGGCGAAGGCGCGGCCGGCCCCTTCTTGAAGGCGAGGCCTATTTCACCATGGCGGCGACCTTGGCGACCACCTCCTTCGGCGTCTCGTAAACCTCGGCCACGAGCTTCTGGATCTCTTCGCCGGGCACCGGCGTGATCTCGAAATCGCCCTTTCCGGCCTCGGCCAGGAAGTCGGGATCCTTCATGGTGTCCATGAAGGCCTTGCGCAGGGCCGCGAGGCGGTCGGCCGGGAGGCCCGGCGGCGCCACGAAGGGACGGCCCATGACCTGGCGGGCGAAGATGAGCCGCAGGATCTGCCGCTGCTCCTCGGTCTTGGCGAAATCCATGATGAGCGGCACGTCCGGCAGGTCGGGGTGCTTGGCGAGCGACATCTGCGCCAGGATCTTGATCTTCTTCTCGGTGAGCCAGGTCGGGTGGGTCGCCCCGACGCTCGACCACGACCAGCCGCAACGGCCCTGGACCTCGCCGCGCTCCATGGCGAGGTTGATGTCGTTGCCGCCGGGATAGCCGGAGATCACCTTCATCTTGGTGCCGAAGACGCCGTTGAGGACGCGCGGGAACTGGTCGGTGTCGGCGCTGCCGCCGGTGCCGCCGACGATCATCTCTTTGGCCGTCAGGTCCTCGAAGGTGGCGACCGGCGTCGTGTGCCAGGCGGTGCAGATGCTGACCTCGTCGTTGGCGCTGCCGATCCAGCTGAGCTTGGTGGCGTCGAACTGGGCTCCGCCGCGGCCGAGCAAGGGATCGAAGGCGGTGCCGCGGGCGATGATGGCGATGACGCTGCCGTCCTTCGGCGCGACGCCGGCGAGCCAATTGGCGAGCCTGAGGCTGCCCGCGCCCTCCATGTTCTTCGGCACCAGGGTCGGGTTGCCGGGCAGATGCTTGCCCATGTGGCGGGCGAGCAGCCGCGCATAGCCGTCATAGGCGCCGCCGACGCTGAAGCCGATATAGACCTCGACCGTCTTGCCCTTGTAGAACTCCGCCGGGCTCTGAGCTTGGCCGGCGGAGGCCGACAGGCCGATCGCGGCGGCGAAGCCGAGGGCGCGCGCCCACCTCATGAGCATCTCCGTTCCTCCCAAAAATCTTGGCGCCGGCTCGATGGCGGCCGGCTTGCGTCGGCGGATATAAGCAGAGCGGCGCGGCAGCGACAATCAGCCCTTGAAAGGCTGCGTTGCCGGTGCGATGGCGGGGGGCGCCGGAACGCCGGCACGATCGGGCTTTGGCAGCAACGAGGAGGCGAGATGAGCGGCGAGCACAGCAACGGCGGCGGCGCCTTGGAGGCACGAATCGAGGCGCTCAGCGTTCTCGTCAAGAGCACGCTGACCACCCTCGTCATGCGCGGCCTCCTGACCAAGGCCGACATCCCCGCGCTCGTTGCGGAAAGCGAGGCGGCGCTCGGCACGGAGGCCGCCCATCCGGCCGCGCGCGCCGAGCTGCGCTCCATCCGGGACGAGATGCCGTCCTACCTCCGCGCCGCGCTCGGCCCGGCGCCGGACCACGACGACGACGATCACTAGATCACGATGCGTTCTGATCGAATCGATCAAAACGCATGAACGTGAGCGATTCGAAGTTGAGCGTGAGATCTGTCCGAAAAGATTGCACCGGGACTTGATCAGGGTGTGGGTCCATCCTCGGCTCAAGTCCGAGGACATGCTGTTCGGCATCATGCTCTAGCCCGGCGGCCAAGCGTCCCTCAGCCAGCAAGCCTCGCTCAGCCAACAAGCGTCGCTCACCCGAGCTGCTCGATCACCTTCGCGAAGCGCGGATGCGTGCGGAGCGGATCGAGATCCGAATCGTATCGCACCCAT
>DASQLE010000384.1:0-3682 GCA_035630175.1 Beijerinckiaceae bacterium | reverse complement strand
GAGCCGGACCTCTTGGTCCCGAACGCGGAGCAACATGCGCTGGAAGACCTGCCGGACCACGTCCTGGTCTTCCTGCTCGGCAGCCGTTATTGCGATACCGATCGCTTGTCGGACTTGGCTTGGTCGCTATTCGGCGCAACGCAGCCCGGGTGGTCTCGTGTTCAAGCGATCTGTGATTACGTTCACGAGCGGCTTGTCTTCGGATACGAGCACGCGAGCTCCACGCGAACGGCATGGGACGGATACAACGAACGTCTGGGCGTCTGCCGGGATTTCGCGCATCTTGCCATCGCGTTTTGCCGTTGCATGAATATTCCGGCACGCTACTGCACCGGGTATCTCGGCGACATCGGTGTTCCTCCGGATCCTGCGCCGATGGACTTCAGTGCCTGGTTCGAGGTGTATCTTTCGGGACAGTGGTACACATTCGACGCCCGGCACAACAAGCCTCGGATCGGACGCATCCTGATGGCGAGGGGGCGGGATGCGACCGATGTGGCGATCTCCACCAATTTCGGCCCGTGCACCCTGGCCGACTTCAAGGTCATCACGCTGCAGGAAGCCTGAAAAAGCGGCCTGACAGGCGTGACGGCTCGTTGATCCGTCGTCCATTCGCACGTTGAGGTCAGTCTTGACGCCGCACTTCGCGAGACCAAGCCCGCTTGAGGACGCGTTCGAGACGTCCGGTCCGCCTGTGGTCGTCGTCAACGAGGCAGGGCGCGCGCCGTTCGTTCTTCTTTGTGAGCATGCCTCCCGCCTCCTTCCCAAGGGCTATGGCCGCCTGGGTCTGCCCCCGGCCGAGTTCGATCGTCACATCGCCTGGGACATCGGTGCCGCCGAGATAGCGACGCGCGTTGCGTGCGTTCTCGACGCGCCGTTGTTCCTGGCCGGCTACTCGCGCCTTCTGATCGATCTGAACCGCCCACCGGATACCGCCACCAGCATTCCCGAAGTGAGCGAAGCGACCGCGATACCAGGGAATACGGGGCTTGACGTGTCCGAGGCTCAGCGCCGGCGCGAGCTTTGCTTCCGGCCGTTCCATGACGCTGTCGGAGCCCACCTCGATGCGCGGCGAGGGCAGCCGACGGCCGTCGTCGGCATCCACACCTTCACGCCCGTCTTCCACAATGTGACCCGCCCCTGGCACGCGGGCGTGCTCTTCGGTCAGGCGGAAGCGTTCGGACTTGCGCTCGCCGCGCGCATCGAGGCGAGCTGTGGGGGCATCGTCGGTCGAAACGAGCCGTACCGGATCGAAAGCGACATGGACTATACGGTGCCGGTGCACGGGGATGCGCGGGGTCTCGCGGCGGCCCTGATCGAAGTCCGTCAGGACCTCGTCACGGACGTGTTCAACATCGAACGGTGGAGCCGGTTGCTCGCCGACGCACTCGCCTCCGTCACGCAACTGGTCGAGCTCCGGCCACCTTAGCTCTGTGCCAGGCGTTTAAGGACTGAAGTATATCGTTGCTGAAGGGAAGATCTGGCGCGGTGTCGTCCGCGCTCGACCACCCGCTCTCCTCCGACGAGAACGGATGCAATCGCGCTCCGTCCGGTCACGAAGGTGTAGGCATCGATCCACCGGTCGCCCGTGACGGCGATGAGGTCGGGGTGGCTTGTGTCGAGCACGACGAGATCCGCGCGAAAACCTTTCGCCAGGCAGCCGATGCGGCGTCCGAGGGCCTGAGCGCCGCCGCTCAAAGCGTCAACGTAGAGACGAACGCCGGTCGACTCGCCTTCCGTGCGGGATAGGACGTTGCGGGACAATGTCGCCAGGCGTTGATGGTATTCGAGCTGCTTGAGCTCCCCCGGCGCCGTGATCTCGATGTTGGAATCGGTGCCGATGCCGAATCGTCCGCGCGCGGCGACATACGTCGGCGCATCGAAGATGCCGTCGCCCAGATTCGCCTCCGTCAAAGGACAAAGCCCTGCGACCGCTCCGCTCGCAGCGAGCCGGCGACTCTCGTCGGCGCTCATGTGCGTCGCGTGGATGAGGCACCAGCGATCGTCGACTGCCGCATGCGACAGGAGCCAGGCCACCGGGCGTTCGCCAGACCACGCCACGCAATCCTCCACCTCCCGCACCTGCTCGGCGGCATGGATATGAATTGGTCCGCTCGTGTGCCCGTCGAGCACCGCGCGCAAGGTCGCCGGTGTCACGGCCCGAAGGGAATGAGGAGCCATGCCGACGACGGCGTCGGGAAGAGCACCGATGGCGTGCCGCGCCTCCTCCACGAGGCGCAGGAAGCGATCGGGATCGTTAAGGAAACGCCTTTGCCCGGCATGGGCGGGTGCGGCGCCGAACCCGCCATAGGCGTAAAAGGAAGGCAGCAGCGTCAGCCCGATCCCGGTCTCGGCTGCCGCCGCGGCGATGCGGGCCGCCATCTCGCCGAGCGCCGCGAAGGGACGACCGTCGCGGTCGTGATGCAGGTAGTGGAACTCGGCGACGGACGTGAAGCCGCCCTCGAGCATCTCCATAAAGGCATAGGCGGCGACGGTCTCGACGTCGTCAGGCGTCAGCGCGCCGAGGAACCGATACATGACCTCTCGCCACGACCAGAAGTTGTCCGATGCCGGCCCGCGCGTCTCGGCGAGGCCCGCCATGGCGCGCTGAAAGGTGTGGCTGTGGAGGTTCGGCAGACCCGGCAGCGCGATGCCGGCGACGCGCTCGCGCCCGTCGGCGGATGCGCCGGGCTGCACGTCGACGATCGTCCCGTCGTCGACGTCGATGCCGACGCGCTCCGCCCAACCCTCGGGCAAAAGGGCGTGATCGAACAGAAACCTGGCCACGGCGATCCCTCCCCCACATCCGATAGGACTGGACAACAACGGCCGCTTCGAGACAATCCGGCAGAGGAGGACGAATGCGGTTCGATCGGCTGTGGCTCGATGCGCGCTTGGCCACGCTCCATCCGAGCCGGCCGGGCCTCGGGGTCATCGAGCGCGGCGCGATCGGGGCCTGCGGCGGGCGCATCGCCTTTATCGGCCCGCAACGCGACCTGCCGGCGAATGCCGACGCCGCCGAGCGTATCCGATGCGACGGCCGTTGGATCACCCCCGGCCTGGTCGACTGCCATACCCACCTCGTCTTCGGCGGCCACCGCGCGCACGAGTTCGAGCTGCGTCTAGCCGGCGCGAGCTACGGCGAGATCGCCGCGGCCGGCGGCGGCATCGTCTCGACCGTCAAGGCGACGCGGGCGGCGAGCGAGGACGCGCTCGTCGCAGGCGCTTCTCCGCGCCTCGACCGGCTGATCGCCGAGGGCGTCACCACGGTCGAGATCAAGTCCGGTTACGGGCTCGATCTCGACACCGAGGCCCGCCTGCTGCGCGCGGCGCGCCGGCTCGGCGTCGAGCGGCCTGTGTCGATCGTGACGACGTTCCTCGGCGCCCATGCGTTGCCGCCGGAAGCGAACGGCGACAAGGACGCCTACATCGCCACCGTCTGCGACGACATGCTCCCGGCGATCGCGCGCGAGGGGCTGGCGGACGCGGTCGATGGGTTCTGCGAGGAGGACATCGGGTTCTCGCCCGAGCAGACGAGGCGGGTTTTCGCGGCGGCTCGGGCGGCCGGGCTGCCGGTCAAGCTGCATGCCGACCAGCTGTCGAATGCGGGCGGCGCAAGGCTTGCCGCCGAGGCCGGCGCTCTCTCGGCCGATCATCTCGAATACACCGATGCAGACGGCGT
>DASQLE010000383.1:0-3355 GCA_035630175.1 Beijerinckiaceae bacterium | reverse complement strand
AGGCGACAACGACGAGGTCGGGCCCGTGGCGGGCGATAAGGCGCCCCATGAGGGCGGTGACGCGCTCGGCGAGATCCGCCTCCGCAAAGCGCCCATAGGGGAAGCCGGCATTGTCGGCCACATAGATGTAGCGGGCGTCCGGGCGCGCCTTGGCGATCTCGGCATGGACGGTCAGGCCGCCGAGGCCGGAATCGAAGACGAGGATGGTCGGGGCGCGCGGGGGCATCGTGACCGGGGCGTAAACGGTTCCGGCGAGAAGGTCGACACGCATGAGCTTATGGACCGGCGAGGCGTCCGGGCCAAGAAACCACGATCAGGCTTAATGACTGGTGTCCGCGGCAGCCGCAATCGCCCTCTCCAGGGGGAGGACGGTAGCCCCATTACGGGCGTCTGCGGGGTGCGGGCGCCTTGTCCGGCTCCGGCTCGGCCTTCGCAGGGGCCGGGGCCTCGGCCCGTGGCGCATCCGCCACCCCGAGACGCTTCACCGGCCAGCCGTCGCTCCAGCGGCCCATATCCGTGAGGTTCGGGTCATTGCGGAGGGCCTGCGCGTCGCGGCCGGCGAAGGCGGCCGCGGCGGCCATGTCGAACGTCTTCCAATAGCCCAAGTGATCGAGCGTGTCGCTGGCGTTGCCGGCGAGCTGCGAGACCAGGACGGATTGCTCGCCGGACAGAACCATGTCGGGCGACCATTTCGGCTTCGCCTGTCGCTGCGCCTTCGGGTCGACCGGCGGGTCGGGCGCGACCCGGATCTTGGCGCCGTCGAAAGCCTCCTTGACGGAGCCCGGAGAGGCGAGCGTCGCCGACAAGGTCGGGAAGCCGTGGTCATCCGACAGCACGCGCATGAAGATCTTGCGGTTCTGCGGCACCTCGGTGGTCTCGCGCAGGAGGCGCCGGGCGGCGGCGTCGGCGGCGCGGAACTCGCGGTCGCCGATCATCGTGATCAGCATGGTCGCCGCGTCGACCTGGGACAGGTCGACGAGCTGTACGCCGCGCGCCTTCGGGTCGCTGGCGATGCCGCCCGGCATGACCAGGAAGACGAGCTTCGGTGTCGGCAGCCCTTCGGTCTTGGCGAGGGCCGCGAGGTTGATGGCGACGGCGCTGCCGGCCGTGTGCCCGATCAGCGCCACCCGCGAGAGGTCCGGACGCGCCTCGGCATCGGAGGCGAGTTCCGCGAAGGCTTCCTTGAGGAGCGCCGCGGCATTGTCGGTGGCGTCGACGGCACGGGTGCGGCCCGTTTCCTGGAAACGCGGAAAAAGCACGAGGTAGCCCTTACGGGCGAGATGCTCGATCCAGCCGCCGTAAACCTGCGGGTTGGTGGCGCCCCAGGCGTGCAGGACGACGACCACCGGGCGCGGCGCGCTGGGCTGGCCCTCGGCGTGGAACACGAAGGTGGCGGCGCTGGCGCGGCCGACGGACCGCTTGGTCACCTCGCCGGCCACATAATCCGCGCCGCCCGGACCGCTTTTCGGCTGCGGCGGCGGCGTGGCGGCCAAGGCGCCCGATCCGGCGAGCAGCCCGGTCAGGCACGCGAGGCGGACAAGGAGGGAGCTCATGGCACAGGTCTCGCGATCGGTCGTCGGGGCAACGGCTTGGCCCGCCCCCATAACCGTAACGACCACATTTCTAAGGCTTCCTCAACCGGCGGCCTTCCGCCAGCGCCCGCACCGCTCCCCGCAGGGTGCGGACATCCTGCTCGGTCAGTTCGAGGCGATGGAAGATGTCCCGCATGTTGCGGGCCATGATCGGCTTCTTGTCGGCTGGGTAGAACTTCACCGCGTCGAGCTCCGCCTCGAGGTAGTCGAAGAAGGACACGATCATCGCGCGGGGGGCGGGCGGCGCGCGCCGGTCCGCCGGCGGCGGCGGCCCGCCGCCCGCCCTCGACCATTCGTAGCCGACGAGCAGCACCGCCTGGGCGAGGTTGACCGAGCCGAAGGCCGGATCGACGGGAAACGTCAGGATCGCGTCGGCGAGCGAGACCTCATCGTTTTCGAGCCCGGCGCGCTCCCGGCCGAACAGGATGCCGACCGCTTCCCCCGCCCCGATCCGCCCGTGCAGATCGGCTAGCGCCTGTGCCGGCGTCAGGACGCGCTTCATCTGCCCGCGGGCGCGGCGGGTGGTGGCGAGAACGAAGCGGAGATCGGCGATAGCCTCGCGAACGCTCGCGTAGAGCTTGGCACCGTCGAGGACATGAGCGGCGCCGGAGGCGGCGGCCCGGGCGCCCTTCTTCGGCCAGCCGTCGCGCGGCGCCACGAGCCGCAATTCCGAAAGGCCGAAATTGGCCATGGCGCGGGCGGCCATGCCGATATTCTCGGCAAGCTGCGGCTCGACCAGGATCACGGCCGGGGTCGGACGCGTCTGAACGGGGCTCACGGGGTAAGCTCCGTCGTCATTGGGTGGTGCCCCCTCGCCTTCCGGTGCTTGAAACGCAGACCTTTCGCCCCGCACGTCACCGCGCTATAGGGCGCACAACGGCGCCGGGCCAACGGACGCCCCCGTTCTCCAGCACATAGGGTCAAGGATCATGGCGAAGATCAAGGTTGCCAACCCGGTCGTCGAACTCGACGGCGACGAGATGACCCGGATCATCTGGCAATTCATCAAGGAAAAGCTGATCCATCCCTATCTCGACATCGACCTCAAATATTACGACCTCAGCATCCAGAGCCGCGATGCGACCAACGACCAGATCACGATCGACTCGGCCGAGGCCATCAAGAAATACGGCGTCGGCGTGAAATGCGCGACGATCACGGCCGACGAGGGCCGCGTGAAGGAATTCGGCCTCAAGGAGATGTGGCGCTCGCCGAACGGCACGATCCGCAACATCCTCGGCGGCGTCATCTTCCGCGAGCCCATCATCTGCAAAAACGTGCCGCGCCTCGTGCCCGGCTGGACGCGGCCGATCGTCATCGGCCGCCACGCCTACGGCGATCAGTATCGCGCCACCGATTTCAAGTTCCCGTCGAAGGGCACGCTGACCATCAAGTTCGTCGGCGACGACGGCCAAGTGATCGAGCGCGAAGTCTTCAAGTCGCCCGGCGGCGGCGTCGCCATGGCCATGTACAACCTGGACGACTCGATCCGCGATTTCGCCCGCGCTTCCTTCAATTACGGCCTCAACCGCAATTACCCGGTGTATCTGTCGACCAAGAACACCATCCTGAAGCAGTACGACGGCCGCTTCATGGAGATCTTCCAGCAGATCTTCGACGCCGAGTTCAAGGCCGAGTTCGACAAGCGCAAGCTGACGTACGAGCACCGCCTGATCGACGACATGGTGGCGTCTTCGCTGAAGTGGTCGGGCGGCTATGTGTGGGCCTGCAAGAACTACGACGGCGACGTGCAATCCGACACG
>DASQLE010000382.1:0-7407 GCA_035630175.1 Beijerinckiaceae bacterium | reverse complement strand
GATGTTGACACTGTCGCCGAGCGCCGTGAGGCCGCCGATCCGGCCGCCGACGCGGCCGAGCACCGCCGGCCCCATATGGATGCCGATCCCCATGCGCAGCGGTCCCGGCAAGGTCGGGGCGAACTCCTCGTTGAGGCCGCCGAGCGCCTGCAGCATGTCGCGCGCGGCGAGAAGCGCGTCGCGGCTGCCGGCGCCGCGCGCCGGGGCGACGCCGAACAGCGCCATGATGCCGTCGCCGAGAAACTTGTCGACCTCGCCGCCGTTGCGCTCGATGGCCTCCGACATGACTTCGAAATAGCGGTTCAGCAGGAACACGGAATCGTAGGGGTAGAGCCGTTCCGCCAGGCTCGTGAAGCCCCTGAGATCGGCGAACATCACGGTGATGCGGCGCTCGACGCCCCAGCGATGCGCGTCGTGGCCGGCGTTCGGCAGCGCCTCGCGGAGCGGGATGAGCGGCCGCACCGTCAGCGCATGCTGCGGCCTGATCTGGCAGGCGAGGCGCACGGCCGCCGGCGCGTGGATGCGGCCGAGCGCGCCGGCTTCGGTAGCGTTCGGCGGCGGCAGCGTGTCGGCGCCCGCGACGACGAGGACGCGACACGTCGTGCAGCGCCCTCTGCCGCCGCACACGGCCGCATGCGGCTCGCCGGCGGCGCGGCTGATCTCGAGCAGCGTCGCCCCCGACGCGGCGCGGCCCCGGCGCCCGCCCGGATAGGTGATGGTCGGCCCGCCGCGCCAGCGGGCGCCGAGGCGCACGGCCGCCATCGCGGCGACAAGCAGGGCGAAGGCGCTCCAGACGCCCGTCTCCGTCTGCCTGATGAGCACGGCCCGGCGCTCCGCCGCAGCGGGCGCGAGGGGTGGACCGGAGAAGGCGGCTTCCGCCTCGCGCGCACCGGTGATCCAGCCGGTGACGGCGAGCGTCGGCACGAGGGCGGCCAGGACCAGCAGCACCGGAGACCAGGACGCGTACCAGGGTTTCAGGCGCAGCCAGAAATGCAACCCGATGATCGCGTGCAGCCAGACGATCACGAGCAGCAGCGATTGCTTGAGGGCGGCATCCGGCCACAGGCCGCGCAGTATGACATTGTAGGTGTCGTCGCCGCCGTAGAAGCTGCTGTTGAGGCGCGTCGCCGCGACGTGCGTGGCGACGAGCAGCGGGATGGCGAGGCCGAGGGCGATCTGCACCGCCTCCCACGGAGCCATGCGCCAGGTGCGGCGGCGGGCCAGCTTCCAGAAGGCAAGGCCGATATGGATTGCGGCGGCCCCATAGAGCAGGAGCGTGCCCGGCCAGGAGCGCCAGACCTCGACGCGCACGGTCTGCGCCGCCTCCATGGCGTGCAGGGAGACATGCCCGAGCGCGTGGTTGAGAAAATGCGTCAGCGCGAAGGCGAACAGCACGAGCCCGGAGGCGAGGCGCCAAACCTGCGGATCACGCCACCGCCGTTCGCGCCGCGACGCGCGTCGCTCCGCGGGTCCGTGGCTCGCGGCGCCGCTCATGCGAGGCTTGCCGCGCGCGGCCGCCAACCGATGACGCGATCCGGCTGCGCCACGCCCGGCAGCGTCACATCGAACGTCTCGTAGGGCGCCAGCGCATGGGTGCGCAGCCCCTCGCGCTCCGCCGCGCCGAGCAGGTTCGCCTCGGCGAGCGCGACCGTGCCGAGCGTCTTGTTGGCCTTTTCGAGCTTGGCGGCCCGGTTGACCGCGTCGCCGATGACGGTGAACTCGAGGCGCGATTCCTCGCCGACCGTGCCGCACAGGACGTCGCCGCTGGTGACCGCGAAGCCGAAGGCGAGCGGCCAGCCGCGCCGGCCGGTTTCCGCCGCGAGGCGCTCGGCCTCCGCCAGCAGCGCCATGAGGGTGCGCAAAGCATCGGCGACCGGGGACGACGAGGGCCGGGCGCAGCCGAAGGTGGCCAGGATGCCGTCGCCCAAAAACTTGTCGATGGAGCCGCCGTTTTCGGTGACGGCGCGGCTGATCCGGCGCTGGTATTCGACGAGCAGCGCCATCACCTCGCCGGCCGGCCGCTGCGCCGCGAGGGCGGTGAAATCGCGGATATCGGAGATCAGGATGGCGCCGCGGCGCACCTCGCCAAAACCGGGCTTCAGGAGCTCGACGCTTTCCGTGATGCGCGCCGCCACCTCGGGCGCGAAGAAGCGCGAGAGGTCGCCGCGCGCGGTCGTCTCCGCGGCGGCTTCGACGAGCTGGCGGCGGCCGCGCACGATGGCGAGGGTCAGCACCGCCGTCACCAGCAGGATCGCGGCGACCTTTTCGACCTCGGCTCCGACGAGGACGAAATTGCCGGTCATGTAGGCGATGTAGTCGCGCGTGACGGCCGGATCGGGCGTCGCCTGCCAGGCATAGGCCGTCATGAGGATCCAGCCGGCGGCGGCGGCGAGGCCGGACATGAGCACGATAACGGGCTCGAAGCGAAGGGCACGCACGGCGATGAGAAGGAAGGCTAGCAGCACGGTCGGCGCCTTCAGGTAGAACGCGGCGGGCTGGTCGTATTGCAGGTGGAAGCTCCAGATGAGGCCGTAGAGCAGCGTGAAATCGGCGAGGATGAAGACGACCTGCGCGGCGCGCGAGAGCACCCGGCGGTAGGCCATGCGCAGGCGGACCAGGCTGAGGATCAGGAACGACGCGACCACGACCGGCACGGGCGCGATGCCGCCCATCACGTCGCCCGCCTTCGGAGCGACGAAATACAGGATGCCGAGGAAGGCCGCGACCGCGAAGACGATCCAGGCGCCGAGGATGTCGGCCTGCTGCAGATCCGCCTCGACGATCGCCTGCACGCGCGGCGGCAGGCGGTAGAGGTCGCGGACGAAGGCGCGGCCGCGGCTTCGCCGGCGCGGCCGCTCGCCGCGCTCGGCTTCGATCGCCCCCGGCTCAGCCATGCGGCGCTCCTTGATCACGATGCATCTCGATTGGCTCAATCAAGATGCATGAACGTGATCGATTCCAAGTTGAGCGTCGCTTCACGCCTGCGAGCGGGCGACAAGCTGCGCGTTGGTGCGCTCGAGACGGCTCGCGATCTCGCGCATGACCGCGATCGACATCTGCGGGAACTGCGTCAAGAGCTCGAGGAAGACGCGCTTGTCGATCCTGAGCGCCACCGTCGCCTGGGCGGCGGCGACCGTCGCCGAGCGCGGGTTGTCCGACAGGATGCCCATCTCGCCGACAAGGGCGTTGCGTCCGAGCTCGGCGACCTTGATCTCGCCGGTCGGCGTGTTCAGCGTCACGTCGGCTTTGCCCTCGAGGATCACATAGGCGGCGTCGGCGGCATCGCCCTGCACGAAGAATCGCTGACCCTCCTGGAATTGCACGCGCTCGCTCGTGAAGGCGAGGAGCTTGAGGCGCGCCGGGTCGATTTCCCGGAACATCGGCACCTGGCGCAGGGATTGAACTTCGGTCTCCAGTGTCATGCAACGCCTCCTGCCACCCGCTTCTCTTCACCTGTGTCGACCCAATCGGCTGCCCGGTCCGCATCGGCTTCGCGAGCCGGCCGCCCGCGCTCCTCGATCTCGGCGCGCCCCTCGCGCAGCCGGACGACCGCGTCGAAGCCCTCGACGTCGCGATCGTTGGGCAGCACGACGACGAGCGTGCGCTCCTCCACGAGGCCGAGCAGACGCTTGAGGATCTGCTTGGCGCGCCCCTCGCCGAAAGGCGCAAGGGCGCCGTCGAGGACGAGGATGTCGGGATTCTTGACGATGCAGCGGACGAGGTTGACGCTCGCCCGTTGCGCCGAATTGAGAAGCCGCCCGCCGGGGCCGACCTGGTGATCGAGCCCGACCCGCTCGATGTCCGCCCGCAGGCCGAGCTCCTGAATCACGCCGGAGATGATCTCGGTGATGCGCGCCTGGGCGTTGGCGGCGGTGTGGCTGATGCGGCCGAACAGCAGGTTGTCGCGAAGCGGCGCGGCCGGATTGACCTTATCGGTGTCGTAGAACTCGACCCCCGAATTGCCGGCTCGACCGAGCATGTCGCGCATTGTCGCCCGCGCCTTGACGAGCCGCTCCTGCAACTCGTCGCCGAGCAGGCCGAGGCGATGGCGCGGCTCGATATAGGCGAGCGGCAGGGCGAGCAGCTGCGTGCGCTCGTCCCTGTTGACGGTGCCGCGCGAGGCGCGCCGCCGCAGGATGCGCTCGTATTCCGGCAGCTCGTCGGCGCTGATGAACGAGAACTGCTCGAAGAGAGGGTGCCCGGACGGCACGCCGCGGAAGATCTCGGTCATCGTCTCGGCGATGCGGGCACCCATGGCGACGAGGTCGTCCGAGAGCTCTTCGCGATCGAGGGCGGCCCGGAAGCCGGCATGGTCGGCGAGATTGCGGCCGATCAGGTCGCGCGTGGTCGGCACGCCGAACAGGAGGTTCTCGGCGACCGTCGCCTGCGCGTTGTAGCGCTCCGGATCGAACGGCTCGACGACATCCGCCCGGCCGGCGGCTTCGAGCTTCTCGCGCAGAAGGGTCCTCGCCTCGACCAGGCGTCCGGCGAGGTCCGGGTAACGCTCGGGATCGACCGTGCCGGACAGGCCGAAACGGTAGAGGTCCTCCTCGAGGCCTATGATCTTGAGGCGCTCGACGAGCAGCGTATCGAGCTCGTCCGGGTCGCACGCGCCGGCGAGCGCGCAATCGATCCATTGATCCTCGATGCTCTCGAGCGGATTGCCGGTGCGCTGCGCCTCCGCCAGCCGCCGCGCCGCCGCCTCCTTGGCCTCGGCGGCGCTCGTGACCGGCCGGGTGCGCAGCCCGTAGACGAGATTGTCGCGGATGCTGCCGGGAAACAGGATCGCCTCGACGCCCGCATAGGCGACGCGCCGGCCGATCAGCTGGCGCGGCAGCGCCGACAGATCGTGCTCGCCGATCTTGACGCAGCCGCCGTAGCCGCCCTCGCGGCCGGCAAGGATGCGGGCGACGATCCCGGCGGCGGGCGTGCCGTCGCTGACGATGGCGAGGCGCGCCGGCAGAGCGTGGCGGAGCGCCAGGCCCTCGAGCAGGAAGCCGCCTTGCGGATCCGGCACGCTGAGGTTTTCGACGACGAGCTCGCCGGTCAGGGGCGTGTCCGGCAGCGCCGCGGCCGGATCCTCCGCCGGGCCGAGCCGCTCGGGCGCGAAATGCTGCACGACCTGATCATATTTGACCTGCACGTCGAGGCGCTGCTGGTCCCAGTCGATCAGCTCCTTCAAGGGCGGCGGCAGCTCCCGGTAGGCGGCGATGACGGCGACGAGCTGGCCGATATCGAGCTGCCCGCGCAAGGCGAAATAGCCGCCCACCGAATAGAAGAAGAACGGCGTCAGCTGCGCCAGGAAGTTGTTCAGGAACTTGACGATGAACTTCCGCTTGTAGATGCGGAAGCGGATGTCGAAAAGCTCGTAGAGGCGGTGGCCGATCTCGGCGCGCTCCCAGGTGGCGGCGTTGTGCACGTGCACGACCTCGATGCCGTCGACGACCTCGCCGATGCGCCCAGCGAGCCGGCGCGAGGCGAGCTGGCGCTGCTTGCCGAGTCGCAGGAGCTCGCGGCGAAGGCGCGGGATGATGAGGAACTGCACCCCGACGATGCTGGCCGCGATGAGGCCGAGCCAGATGTTCTGAACCAGGATGAAGATCAGCGCCGTGGCCGCCTGGGTGCCGAGGAACAGGGGCAGGACGAACGCATCGCCGATGAAGCCGCCGATCGGCTCGACCTCATCCTTGATGATGGTGGCTGTTTCCGAGGCCTTGACGGTGCGCAGGGCTTCCGGCGTGAAGCGCATGATCAGCGAGAAGAGCTCGAAGCGCATGCGCCGGAGCATGCGCTCGCCGAGCGCTCCCTTGGCGACGTTGATCCAGTATTTGAAGGCGCCGTTGATGATCACCAACAGGAGGAACATGCCCGACAGGCCGTAGAGCAGGCCGAGGCGGTCGACCTCGATCCCCTCGAAGCTGAACACCTGCCAGCCGCCGAGCCATTGCGGCAGCTCGAGCGAGAAGGTCGGGAAACGGGCAGTCTGCTGCCCGCGCTCGAAGGCGCGGCCCTGGATCGCCTCGTTGACGATCCGCCGCGGCAGGTCGAGGGAGGCGAAGTAGAACGGCAGGGAGGCGATGACCACGGCGAAGATGATGAGCTGGTCGCGCCGGGAATGCCGCCAGATATAGCGGAAGAGGTTTGGATTCATGAGCTCCACTTAAGCGGCGCCAGAGAGCGAAACGCCTGGCTCGCAGAATATATTCCCGTGGTTTGCCGATCAGCCGCGGCAATCATAATCCGCGGCTCACGCGCGGGCAAAGGCTCTCGATCGGAACCCTTAATCGTGAAGCAGATCGGGCATCTCGCCGTCGCCTTTTTCCGGGGGCGGAACGGTTCGGCGGGCAACGCTGTTCTGACGGGTTCCTGACCATCGTCCGACCGATCATGCTAGAGCATTTTCGCGTGCGGTGGAAAGTTTGGCTTGCCGTCGCTACTATCGGGCATGGATGGATTTCGCTTCCGAGCCGAACAGCAAAGGGAGGCCATGATGATCGTCCGAAACCTTCTCATGGTATTCGCGCTCGCCTGTTGCACTTCGCCCGCCATGGCTGCCGATCCGATCCTTGCCGAACGCGTGCCGCTGCTCACGCGCGCGACGCAATGGAAACAGGTCGCGGCCATCAAGATGCAGTTTATCACGCATCATCCGCAGGGCATGGCGAAAGTCGGCGAAGAGTTTTTCTTGTCATCCGTGCATATCGAGACGCCGACGAAACGCTATCCGCAATTGCAGGACGGCTACGATCGCGACACGGGCGCGGGCGCTGGCCACCTGTTCAAATTCGACAAGGATGGAAAGCTGCTTGCGGACGTCAAGCTTGGCGAAGGCGCGACGTATCATCCCGGCGGCATCGATTACGACGGCCGGCACATATGGGTACCGGTCGCCGAATATCGGCCGAACAGCGCCACGATCGTCTATCGCGTCGATCCCGCGACGATGAAAGCGGAGGAAATGTTCCGCTTTCGCGACCATGTCGGCGGCATCGTGCACAACACCGACGACAGATCGCTGCATGGCGTAAGCTGGGGATCGCGGCGCTTCTACGCGTGGCCGATCGACGCGCACGGCAAGCCGACCAATCTCGATGTTGCGCCGGAAAAACTGCGCGTGCTCAACCCGGCGCTCTATATCGATTACCAGGATTGCCACTATATCGGCGGCTCGCAAATGCTGTGCTCGGGTCTCAACAGTTACCGCACCGCGCCCGAGGCGCCGCCCTTCCGCCTCGGCGGCATCGAGATCGTCGATCTGAAAAGCAATCGCCCGGCCTGGCAGGTTCCGATCGAAATATGGTCGCCGTCGGGATTGCCGATGACGCAGAATCCGTTCTGGGTCGAGCCGACGGAGAATGGCGTGCGCGCCTATTTCATGCCGGACGACAATCAATCGACGCTGTTCGT
>DASQLE010000381.1:0-2864 GCA_035630175.1 Beijerinckiaceae bacterium | reverse complement strand
TCCCGGAGCTGACGCGCCTGTGCCGCGAGCGCATCGCCGGCGACGGCCGGCTCAAGGCTGCGGTCGACAAGCGGCGGCAGACCATCGGTCGGCGCCACGACGAAACCTGGGCCAGGTGGCAGGACGAGGCGCGCAAGGATTGGGACGTCGCGCCGATGACTGTGCCGCGCCTCGCCATGGAAATCTGGGACGTCATCAAGGACGACGATTGGGTGCTGGCCGCCAATACCCTCAAGACCTGGGTGCGCAAGCTGTGGGACTTCGACAAGCCGTACCGCCATCCCGGCCAGGACCTCGGCACCGGGACGCAGATCGGCATCTCCCTCGGCGTCGCCCTCGCCAACAAGGGCAGCGGCCGCCTCGTCGTCGACATCCAGCCGGACGGCGACCTCATGTTCGACGCCGGCGCCTTGTGGTTCGCGGCCAAGCACGAGATTCCGATCCTGATCGTGATGTACAACAACCGCGCCTATTACAACGATTGGGAGCACCAGATCCGCATGGCGCGCCTGCGCGGCACCGACGAGGCCAAGGCGCATATCGGCATGGACCTCTACGGCCCGGCGCCGGATTTCGCCGGCCTCGCCCGCTCCATGGGCGTGTGGGCCGAGGGGCCGATCGAGCAGCCCGAGGACGTGAAGGCGGCGCTGCAGCGCGCCATCGTCGAGGTCAAAAAGGGCCGTCCGGCGCTGGTCGACACCATCACCCGGCATCGGTGAGGGGAGCGAGCGACGGAACGCACGGATGAGCCGCTCTCCCAGAGCGCGGGTCGGGATGTCGAGAGCACCCACGCCCCCGCATGCCGAGGCGCGGCCCCGGACTTGATCCCTCAGCCCGTCGGGCTTCGCACCTCGGCATGAGGAGGGTCGGGACTCACGGCCGCTGGTGGATCGGGTCGACCCAGTAGACCTCGTCCGGCGCCTCGACCGCCGCGATCCCGGGAATGTTCACCACGACGGCCTCGTTGTCGGAGCGGATGACCACGCATTCGAGCGGCTCATCGGCGCTGGCGTTGATCTCCTGGTGCGGCACGAAGGGCGGCACGAAGATGAAATCGCCGGGCTCGGCCTCGGCCGTAAATTCCAGCCGCTCGCCCCAGCGCATGCGCGCGCGGCCCTTGACGACGTAGATGACGCTCTCGAGCTCGCCGTGATGGTGCGCGCCGGTTTTCGCATTCGGCTGGATCGAGACCGTGCCGGCCCAGATCTTCTGCGCGCCGACGCGGGCATGGTTGACGGCGGCCTGCCGGTGCATGCCGGGCGTCTGCGCGGTGTTGTCGTCCAGCCGGTCGCCCTTGATGACGCGCACGCCGTCATGCTTCCAGCGCGGCGCCTCGGGACTGATCTCCGAGCCTTCGCGGTCTTCCGCCATCGCCGCCTCCAAGATCGTTGAGCCGCCCCGGATCGAAGGCTAACAAAAGTGCGGGCCGCCGCACAGGGAATCATACGTGCCGAACGACCAGGGAGAGATGGCCGGAGAGACGGGAGCGCCACAGCAGCGCCCCGTGTCGCTGCCGCAACTCTTCCTGATGTGCCTGCAGATCGGCTTGTTCAGCTTCGGCGGCGGCCTCAGCGGCTGGATCTACCAGGAGGTGGTGGTCCGCCGGCGCTGGATGAGCGAGGAGGAGTTCCTGAGCGGCCTCGCTCTGTGCCAGGTGATGCCGGGCATCAACGTCACCAACCTGATCGTCTATATCGGCCAGCGCGTGCGCGGCGTCGCGGGCGCCTGCGTCGGTCTCGTCGGGCTGATCGTCGGACCGTTCTTCGTCGTCATCGGGCTTGTCCTGATCTACGAGCGGATCGCCGGCCTCGCCTGGCTGCAGGCCGCCTTCGACGGCATGGCGGCGGCGGCGATCGGGCTATTGCTGATTGTGGGGCTCAAGGGCGCGCAACGCGTCGCGCGCTTCCCTCCGGCGATGCTGGTGATCGCCGCGATCGTCGTCACGGTCGGCATCCTGCAATGGCCGCTGGTGCCGGTTGTTCTCGTTCTGGCGCCGGTCAGCGTCGCTGTTGCGTGGTCGAGCGCGAAGCACCATGCGCGATAATCCTTATTGGGCGCTGATCGTCGTCTTCGTGCCGTTCTCGCTCGTGTCGATCGGCGGCGGCGCCAGCATCTTCGCCGGCGTGCAGCATCAATCCGTCGACGTCCGGCAATGGGTGACGGCCCGCGAGTTCATCGACCTGTTCGCCTTGTCGCGAGCGGCGCCCGGACCCGGCTCGATGCTGATCACCCTGATCGGCTGGAAGGTGGCGGGGCTGCCCGGCGCCTTCGTGGCGACGGCGGCCCTGTTCATCCCGTCCTCGATCCTGTGCTACGGGCTGGCGCGCGTCTGGAACGCGCATCGCGGCAAGCCCTGGCACAAGGCCCTCGAAGCCGGCCTTGCGCCCGTGGGGACGGGCCTCGTCCTGGCCGGCGCCATCGCGGTGATGCGCCTCACCGGCGCCAGCGTCGCTTCGTGGGCCGCCGCCGGCATTGTCGCGCTCATCCTCGCCTTTCGGCCGCGCCTGCACCCGATCCTCCTCCTGGCGGGCAGCGGGGCGCTGTTCGCCGCCTATCGGCTGGCATCGGGCTGAGCGTTTCGGCGACGTCGCACGATGGGCTGAAAGGGCATCGCGCGACGTCGCTTCATCGCGTCAGGATTTGAGCCCGGCGGCTTTCAGGGCCCTGTCGATCACCGCTTGCACGTCGATCGGTCGAAAGGCGGTGGTTCGTGCGGCGCGCGGCTCGGGCTCGAGCGGTGCCGCGTGAGGGCGGTGCGGCGCCGGTTGCTGCGCCGGCTCGACGGTCTCGAGCGCCCGCTCGTGCGGCGCGGTCTCGAGCGCCCGCTCGTGCGACGCGGTCGCGACGGCCTGTCCGGTCAGACC